>CABRZK010000478.1 GCA_902475415.1 uncultured Eubacterium sp. | reverse complement strand
AGAATATTCTTGAAATCTTTATAAGAAGAGGCAGAAGGATGCAGAAAAAATGGATACAGATAGCGCTTTTTGACAGTAAAAACAGGCAGACACAGGAAGCGGATGAGCCGCAGATCCTGTTTGTTCTGCAGGGGGAGGCAGAACTGACTCTGGGACATACTGTGAAAGCATATCGAGCAGAAGAATTTCATATGGTGAATGTACTGCAGCGATATGAACTGCGTATGAAACAGCCGGGGGGTGTATGCCGGATCAGCCTGAATACGGAAAAAATCCGGGAACTGGTGAATCTGAGTCAGTGGGAGTTTCAATGTGACAGTTCAATGCGGGACGCAGCGGAAATACGGAGGATTTTGCAGAAAATCTGCAGCCTGTATTTTAAAATGGAACATACGGAAGTCAACAGCCAGGATCTGCCTCAGGCGGAAGAAGCGTATCTGCAGGCGTTGTTTTATGAATTGCTTCATCTGTTGCTGCAACGTCATATGCGTCGCCGGGAAGAGGCTGATGAAGCATCCACAGATGAGGTAAGACTTGCTTACATCCGGTCTTCTCTGAAAAGTTCTTACGCACAGGAAATTACGCTGGCAGAACTGGCGGAGCAGCTTCACTGTACTCCGGCCTATCTGTCAAAATATATTAAACGCAAGCTTGGAAAAAATTTTCGGGAACTTCTGAATGAGGAACGTGTCAGACACAGTGCGGAAGATATGCTGAAAACAGACAAGACGCTGATGCGTATTGCCATGGAGCATGGATTTCCGACCACAGCGGCATTTCAAAAAGCCTTTAAGTCATACTATCACATGCTTCCATCAGAATACCGGAAAGAAAAACGGCAGGAGACGGGAAAGGAAGATAGCGGATCAGCGCCGGTATCTGCCGATATCAGGCAATTGCTGTCAGATCAGTCTCTGGCAGGAGAAGAAGAGGAAACGCCGATCCGCCTGCTGAAAGCGGATGCCACTCAGGGACATATCTTCAGGATACACTGGAATCGGATGATCAATGCCGGTGGAGCGAAGGACCTGCTTCGGGCAGATATGCAGCAGCATCTGACTTATCTGCAGCAACAGCTAGGATTTTCCTATGTGCGCTTTTGGGATATTTATGATTCGGAATTGTATCTGTTTGGAACGAACCGGGAAAATTATAACTTTTCGAAACTGGACAGTGTCATTGATTTTCTGCTGAACCATCAGATGAAACCTTATATGGAACTTGGATTTAAACCACAGGTTTTACTGCGTGACATCGGAGATTATCTGATTACGGAACTGAGACAGAATATCTTTGACTCCTGTGTGGAATATGGTGCATTCCTGGATCAGATGATCCGGCACTTTGTGAGCAGATACGGGTTGAATGAGGTAGAAAGCTGGTATTTTGAACTGTGGAAACCGCCGCAGGATTCTATGGAGGAATATCTGAAATGGTTTGAAACCATATGCCGTGCATTGCGTGGTGTTGCACCGGATTGTAAAATCGGAGGTGGAGGGCTGAACCGTAATCAGGGACAGACCTTTCGTACG
>CABRZK010000477.1 GCA_902475415.1 uncultured Eubacterium sp. | reverse complement strand
ACCTACGCGCACGGGATAACTAAAAGCAAGTGCATAGTCACGGCTTAGAGTGCCTGTATGCCTTGCTGAGAGCGGCTTTGCAGCGCGGGAAACACAAAGGTCGTATGTTTCCCTGCCAGTTATGAAAAACAAGTTTGAAAGCGTGACACAGGAGGTATACACAATGAATCCCCTTAAACATTACAGAATATTTGACGAAGAACCTTGTCCCTGCGGAAGTGGAATGAAGTACTCACTTTGCTGTAAAAAACGGGAGGACTCCTTTCAACGAGATAATAAGCGACCTGTCGAAGTTCAAGTTGCGGAAACATTGAAAAAATCTCAGTATAAATGTTGCTTGCATCCAGATAAATCTCGGTGCGAAAAACACATAAAAGAGGCTCACGCGCTTCAAAACAACAAAATCATTTCGCTGCTTTCAGAGAACGGTCATGTATATATGCTGAACGATAAAAAGCCGCCGTTAATTATCCCTACTGAAAAAGGTGAAATAGAAACTTTGACCTTATTAGATAAAGTCGGCGTTAATCGTGCAACCACGGCAACCTGTTTTTGCGATATACACGATGATGAAGTCTTTGCAGCCATAGAAAAAGGTGCGCCAGCCTTTGATAAAGGCAATGATGAGCATAAGTTTTTGTATGCGTATAAGGCTTTTATTTTTGAATATTACAAGAAGTTGGTAGAGCAAAAAGCTTTCCAACGAATGATAAAAGCAAAACCGTCCGCATTAAAGAGCCGGATGATGGTAGCGTATTACCGTGATGTTTCTCTGACAATGCGTGAAATGGACACAGTTAAAGATACCTTTGACAAAGCTATCTTAGCAAATGACTATGGCATTTTACAAACTTGTGTAATTGAGATCCCCGGAAGCATAGGCTTTGCCAATTATGCTTGCATTGCGCCGGACTATGATTTATATGGTCGAAAGATAAAAAATGCTAAAAATGGCATTATGCACAGACTATATATCACGGTCTTTCCTGAAGAAAGCCGTTCATTTATTCTTTTAAGCTGCCTGCATACAGACAGTAAAGTTTACAAGGACTTCTTCCAACAGCTTCAAGCGGCCAATGTTGATAAAGTGAAATACTATTTTGATTTAATGCTCCCGCTATATAGCGAAAATATCATCATAAGCCCAAGGCTTTGGGAGCATTGGACTGAGGAGCAGCAGGCCGCCTTTACATTTTATATCAATCTTCATGGGCATCTGTTTTCCGTATATAGACTTGGAATGAAATTTGCAATGCAAAATTGTAGAAACCAAACCACGGGCTTCGGGGACGGAAAACGTGGGAAAATAGATTTATTCGCCAAAACATAAAAAACGCGGGACGCAGCAGCCATCATCGGCTGCCGCGCCCCGCGTTGTCTTTTACTCTGCGTCGGAAAGCGTCATGGTGAACTGCGCTTCCTCGAATGCTGCGTCGGTCATGTTGTGCAGCTTATGGATCGTCTGCTCCGCCAGCGGACGTATATCTGCGTCCATATCCGGCAGCGCGTCGGAAATCGCTGCAATCGTTCTGCGGCGGTCG
>CABRZK010000476.1 GCA_902475415.1 uncultured Eubacterium sp. | reverse complement strand
TGCACAGTATGTGCATATTGACGTTATGGATGGAAGTTTTGTACCGAGTATTTCCTTTGGACTTCCGGTAATCAAATCCATCCGGAAATGCTCGGACCGTATTTTCGACGTGCATCTGATGATTGATGAGCCGGTGCGCTATATCGATGAATTTGTAGAGGCAGGAGCGGATCTGATCACAGTACATGCAGAAGCTTGTAAACATCTGGACCGCACAATCCATGCCATCAAAGATCGTGGTGTTCTGGCTGGCGTAGCATTAAATCCGGCGACACCGTTATCTGTACTCGATTACATTTTGCCAGAGTGTGACATGGTATTGTTGATGAGTGTTAATCCAGGATTTGGCGGACAGAAATATATCCCATACACGACACAGAAAATCCGTGATCTGAAAAAGATGATGGAAGAGAAACACTGTCAGGCAGATATCGAAGTAGACGGTGGTGTATCGCTGAACAATGTGCAGGAAGTTCTGGATGCGGGAGCAAATATCATTGTAGCCGGAACAGCAGTATTTAAAGGTGATATCGAAGAAAATGTAAATGCTTTTCTGGATATTATGGAAAATTAAAAGGTGAGAAGTATGAAAAGTCTGATCGTGACGGGCGGAACGATAGAAGAAAAATTTGCGATGGATTATATCCAAAAATATACATGGGATTTTGTCATCTGTGCGGATGCTGGTATGAGATTTTGTCATAACGCCGGTATTCTGCCGGATCTGATTCTTGGAGATTTTGATTCTGTCGATGAAGAATCTTATGCATATTTTCAAAACAAATGTCCGGAGCGGATGGAACAGTTTCCAACACACAAAGATGAGACAGATACAGAGCTGGCTCTGCTTCGTGCAATCGCAGCCGGTGCAGATGATGTCACAATGATCGGTGCGACCGGAACCCGTCTGGATCATGTCATGGGAAACATACAGATGCTGAAGCTGGCATTGGATAAAGGTATAATCTGTCAGATCGTGGATGCACACAACCGTATTCGTATGGTAAAAAAACATGCGGAACTGAAAAAAGCAGATCAGTTCGGCAAATATGTATCGTTGCTGCCATTCACGCAGGAAGTGACGGGAATTACGCTCAAAGGGTTTGCCTATGAAGTAGAAGATTATACGCTGGTCAGTGGAATTGCCCGGGGAGTAAGTAATGAAATCAGTGAAGATACAGCAGAGATTACCTGTAAAGATGGCATACTTCTGGTCATTGAATCAAGAGATTAGGTAATAGAACGGACGCTGATACGGAACAGTAAAGTTACTATTAGTTCAGACTGAGAAGATTTTAGCATGAAAACAAAATAACAATAAAAGGCATTCTCCTTCTGGCAATTGCCAGAGGAGAATGCCTTTTTTGATGAATGCTTTATTTTAAAGAAATTCAAAGTTTTATTTATTAGACTGAATCAATTCTACAATATACTGAATGCAGCGTTCCATTCCCAGGGTGCTGGTATTCAGACTCATGCAGTGATTTTTGAAATCGCCCCATTTGCGATCAGTATAGTATTCGTAATGGAGGCGTCTTTTTTTATCCATTTCCAGATTTTTGGC
>CABRZK010000475.1 GCA_902475415.1 uncultured Eubacterium sp. | reverse complement strand
GCAGTGATCTTGTTTACCTGTCTGGTATTCATTCCGTTGATCTGGTCATTTGTGTATACATTTTTCAGCGGCCAGCCGGGACTGGATTTTAAATTTGCCGGAATGAAAAACTATGCCAGGATCTTTGCAGACAAGACTCTGTGGGTCACAGTGAAAAATAATCTTCTCTATGTGGTAGTTGTCGGTGGAGCACAGATCATTCTTGGATTTCTGATCGCAATGCTGATCAATTTCGGAGTAAAGAAGCATCAGAATCTGGTGAGAACTCTTTTATTTGTTCCGGTTGTACTTCCAGGTGTTGCAGTGGCACAGATGTTTATTAAAATCTATGCGATTACGCCACAGTATGGTCTGCTGAACAGCTTTTTTTCAGCAGTGGGATTGGACAGTCTGGTAAAAGGCTGGATCGGTGATCCGAAGACAGCCATGCTTGCATTGATCATCATGGATATCTGGAAAGCGGTAGGTATGTACATTCTGGTTTTCTATTCGGGAATCATCGAGCTTCCGGAGGATTCTGTGGAAGCGGCGCGAATTGACGGAGCAACAACATGGCAGATTATTACAAAGATTCAGATTCCGCAGCTGAAGCCGGTTTTCAGAATGGCGATTGTTATCTGTATCACGGCATGCTTTAAGGTTTACGATTCTCCGGTTGCTTTAACAGGCGGTGGTCCGGGAACGACAACCATGATGCCATCTATGTATATGTACAATACGGCATTTAATTATGCACAGTTTGGCTATGGAAGTGTTCTGGCAGTGATCATTCTGATCGAATGTGCGATCTTTACCTTTGTGGTGGGACGCATTTTTAAGACAAAAGACGGAGAGTGAGGAGGAAAGTGATGAAAGATAGCAGACATATTGTATCAAGGAGTATCAGCATGATACTGATCGCTGTTTTGCTCATTGCTGCGATCTATCCGGTTTTGTGGCTGATCTTGTGTACTTTTAAAACCCAGACAGAGTTTACGATGAATTCCGCATTTTCGCTGCCCAAGTCCTTTAATTTTGAAAATTATATAAAAGCATGGAATACCGGAAATATGGGAACATCCTTTGTAAACAGTATCATCTGTACAGCAGGTTCCATGCTGCTGATTGTGATCACGGCAGTGCCGTTATCCTTTGCTCTGGCAAAAATGAAATGGAAACACAGATCAAACATCAATGGTTACATCCTTATTGGAATGATGGTTCCGATACAGGTAGCGCTGATCCCTTTATTTACGATCTATAATAAGATTGGATTTACTAACAGCAGAATTGGTCTGATCCTGATCTACACGGCATATTCCCTGCCGCTTTCGGTTACACTTCTGACAGGATTCTTTGAATCTGTGCCAAATGAAATGATAGAAGCGGCGGTTATTGACGGATGCAGTATTTATCAGGTTGTAGGAAAAATCGTATTTCCGCTTATGACAAATTCCATTATGACAGTTCTTACCTTACAGTTTATGTCTTCCTGGAATGACCTGATCTTTTCCCAGACCATGATCTCGAAAACAGAAATGCAGACCATTCCCACAGCGCTGATCATGTTCAACGGTTCTTACGGACAGGTTGACT
>CABRZK010000474.1 GCA_902475415.1 uncultured Eubacterium sp. | reverse complement strand
CAAAATCTGCTCCTCTGGCAATCTGCGCTTTCATAATTTTATCCGTCTCTTCCAGTAAAATCGGAATAAAACGAAGTGCGATGGACATCATCATAGACACTTCATGCACCGGTACATGGACCTTTTTCAGCGGCCCCAGCAGTTTTTCCAGGCCGTCCGTCAGGTCATTGGGCGTGGTCGTCAACGTCATAATCGAAGATCCGATGATCAGGTAAATCAAACGGATCGCCATAAAAACGGCGGTCTTCAGACCTTTATCCGTAATTTTCAAAAATCCGAAATGCCAGAGAACCACGTCTCCATCAATCAGAAACAGGTTAAATACCACGGTAATCATCAGCAACATAACAATGGCTTTCAGACCCTTTGTAATAAACTTAAACGGCACTTTGGATGTTTTGATCACAATGGCCAGAAAAATCGTGGCAATGACATAGCCTAAGATTCCCTTCGCCACAAACAGGGAAATGACATACAGCATGGTTGCTACCAGCTTCACCCGTGGATCCAACTGATGGATCACGGATTTTGCCGGATAGTACTGTCCTAATGTTATATCTCGAATCATATTATTTTCACCTCTGTCGCAGCCATTTTTCAATGGTCTCCGCAGCTTCCTCTACTGTGGTTGCCTCCGTATCCACAGACGCACCTTTTTCCTTCAACTCCTGCATGAGATACGTTACCTGCGGCGCCGCAAGTCCGATCTCCTCCAATTCTTTATAATGACGAAACACTTCCTTGGGTGTCCCGTCAAAACGTACCTCTCCCTGGTTCATAACAATCAGGCGATCCACATATCTGGCCACATCTTCCATACTATGGGAGACCAGAATTACCGTGATTCCTCTCTCCTTCTGAAGATAACTGATCTGATCCAGAATTTCATCCCGGCCTCTTGGGTCAAGTCCTGCCGTCGGCTCGTCCAGAATCAACACTTCCGGATCCATAGCCAGTACGCCGGCAATGGCCACACGACGCTTCTGACCGCCGGACAGCTCAAAAGGAGAACATTTATCATATTCTTCTCCCATGCCAACCATACGGAGGGCTTTCTTCGCCCGTTCCTCAGCCTCTTCTTTACTGCACCCCAAATTCTTCGGACCAAAGCACACATCCGTCAGCACATCGATCTCAAAGAGCTGATGCTCCGGGTACTGGAACACCAGTCCGACTTTGCTGCGCAGTTCCTTCATGGAAAAATTTTCTCCATAGATATCTTTTCCATTAAAATAAATCTTTCCGCTGGTCGCCTTTGTCAATCCATTCAAATGTTGTGTCAACGTGGATTTTCCAGAACCGGTGTGGCCAATGAGACCCACAAACTGCCCATCCGGAATTTCCAGATTGATATTTTTGAGCGCATGCATCTCATACGCAGTTCCCTCGGAATAGGTATAATTTACATTTTTAATTTTAATTGACATAATTCTTCCACCAGTTCCTCATTACTCAGAATGCCATCGCGCAGAGGGAATCCTTTCTTCTGCAATTCATATGCAAGCAAGGTTGCCTGCGGTACATCCAAACGAAGCTCTTTCAGCTTCTCCACCTGTGAGAATACTTCTCTTGGAGTTCCATCCATGACAAGATTTCCGT
>CABRZK010000473.1 GCA_902475415.1 uncultured Eubacterium sp. | reverse complement strand
CCTTAACATTAACGAGAACGTCGAACTTGTCAGCTGTATCAGTAGCTGTCAGAGGCTGACGAACGATTACTTTCAGAGTTTCCAGACCGAAATACTCATCAATGCTTCTTTTATTGATTGTCACATTGCCGTTGCCGGGTACCAGGTATACTCTGGCAATGGAGCTTTTTCTTCTTCCAGTTCCGTAATATTTTGCTGCGTTAGCCATTTTCTAATTCCTCCTTTTCGATCCTTTAGTTAAAATGTCAGTACTTCAGGCTTCTGTGCCTCATGCTTGTGATCAGGACCAGCATAAACGTGAAGTTTGGTGAACATCTGTCTTCCTAAAGGTCCCTTGGGAAGCATTCCTTTCACTGCTAACTCAATAACCTGCTCAGGCTTCTTGTTCAGCTTTTCTCTCAGAGTTGCATCCTTCATACCGCCAACATAGTCGGAATGATGATAATAAATCTTCTGATCCAGCTTCTTGCCTGTTACATGGATCTTTTCTGCATTCACAACGATTACATAATCGCCGGTATCAACGTGAGGGGTGTACTCAGGCTTGTTCTTGCCTCTCAGTACTTTAGCTACTTCAGATGCCAGACGACCAAGGGTCTTGCCCTCTGCGTCTACTACATACCATTTTCTATCAATTTTAGCCGGGTTAGCCATAAATGTTTTCATAGTGTACCTCCATACAATCTACAGGTCATTCGCTGCGCGTATCCGAACCGGGAATTGAACGAATACAGGTCTGTTTTTGATAAAATGCTTTTCCGGGGCAGGTAAAACATTTTCAGACCGCCACATTTGATAATTATATGCTACACAACCTCTTGTGTCAATCTTTTTTTATTAGATTTTTTCGCTATTTTACAACACTTTTCATGCAGTCACAAACCGTCTTGCATTCCTGAAACCTTTCGTCCTGAAAATCCTTGCATCACAAAAACTCATACTCCACCAGCGTCAGTCCCCGTGCTGGGGCAGTCGGTCCGGCACAGCTTCTGTCACAGTGTTTTAGGATCTCTTTTATATGCTCCGGCGGGTATTTGCCGTTCCCGACCTCTATCAACGTTCCTGCAATGATCCGTACCATATTATAAAGAAATCCTGTACCGGTCACCCGGATCGTGATCAGGCTGCCCTCTTTTTTTACCGAAAGATCTGTGATCGTCCGAACCGTGGTCTCCGTCTGCGTATGAATACTGCAGAAGCTTTTGAAATCATGCTCTCCGATAAGATATCCTGCTGCCGCATTCATCCTGTCTATATCCAGCTTTGTATAGGTAAAATGTGTATACAGGCGGCAGAGCGGATCCGGAAATTCGTCATTGAAAATCCGGTATTCATATGTTTTTTTACTGCTGCACTTACGCGGATGCCAGTGCGGTGAAACCTCATAGGATTTTCGAACCCGGATATCCTCCGGCAAACGCTGGTTCAATGCGTAGGAAAATTTATCCCCGGGCATCCGGACAGCGGTATCAAATACCGCGTAATTGCAGCGCGCATGGACACCGGAATCCGTACGACTCGCACCGGAAACCTCAATTGGTTCCTTTGTCAGGGCAGACAGCGCACGGTTTAACTCCGCTTCGATGGTATTGCCATTTTGCTGTA
>CABRZK010000472.1 GCA_902475415.1 uncultured Eubacterium sp. | reverse complement strand
TTAAACCTGCGGTGTCAATAAAAATATACTCTTTTCCATTGTATTTTACTTCTGTATCGATGGCATCACGGGTAGTTCCGGCTACATCAGATACAATGACACGCGCCTCACCTGCAAGTTTGTTTACCAGAGAAGATTTTCCTACGTTTGGTTTTCCAACAATCGCAACTTTCGGTCTGGAATCTTCCTCTTCCTCTCTCGCAGAATCCGGGAAATGCTTTACCACTTCTTCCAGCATATCGCCTAGTCCCAGACGGGAAGCAGCAGAAATCGGCATCGGATCACCGATACCAAGATTATAAAATTCATAGACATCTGCCATATATTTCTGGAAACTGTCTACTTTATTTACCACCAAGATAACAGGTTTGTGGGAACGGCGCAGCATATCAGCCACTTTTGCATCTGCATCCACCAGTCCCTGATGAACATCTGTCATAAAAAGAATTACATCTGCTGTGGCGATGGCAATTTCAGCCTGCTCACGCATCTGTGACAGGATTACATCTTTACTGTCCGGCTCAATACCGCCGGTATCTACCATAGTAAAAGAATGGTTTAACCATTCTACATCTGCATAAATACGGTCTCTTGTAACACCCGGTGTATCTTTCACAATAGAAATACGTTCTCCTGCCAGAGCATTGAATAACGTAGATTTTCCTACATTCGGACGTCCTACAACCGCAACAACCGGTTTACTCATATTTCATACCTCACTATTCTAAGCTGGATTCCGGGTATACTCACCAGAATCCCATTTTCATGTTTCAAAAATCGTCTGCAATTTTGTTCTGTTATGATAAACAATACTATTTCTACAAACAATACATCTACAGATTTTTACTTCATATTTCCAAGCAGTTCCTCATACAGACACTGCCCGTCTGATTTTACAATATGAATCGGCACTTGTAAAGCACTTTCCAGTTCTGTCAATGTCATATCATCCAAAAACACTTCTTCTCCACTGCGCAGCAGATTACACGGAAGCAACAGCGTATCTCCCAGTTCCTGACCTGTCAGCTGAGCTTTCAGATCCTGCCCCGTCAGTAAACCGGATACTGTAATCATTTCTCCAAAAAAATCATTTCTTATCTGATATACATTCACTTTAATATCCGGATGCAGACAGATAAATTTGGCTGCCAATCTTCGCATCAGAGGTGCTGCTGACTTTCCGGTTGCAATAGATACAATGCGTCGATATGGCTCTTTCTGTTCCTCCGACTGATCTCTTTTCTTTTTTGCGAACAATCCAACTCCATTTTTTCTGTTCTGCCGACTGCTATGAAACAGATTTTTATCATTCTGTTCCAGCTCATCTTCCAGACACTGGTCAAATTCACTTTCCAGAAGTGGAATCATGCCCACTCCATTTTCCAGCTGAATGTAGCCATCATAGTTTTCTTCCGGTGGAAAAGATTCTTCAGCCAGAAGATACCACTCATCCGATGCCTGTACAAAATGCGTGCCATGTTTTTCATAACAGATTTTCTGCCATTTATGAATAATATTCAAAACCTCTCTGGCATCCTCTTTCTGAAATGGTTCCAGCGGATACAGTCCCTCCCGAAACTTGGTCAGTCCAACCGGCACAACCGTTAAACTTTC
>CABRZK010000471.1 GCA_902475415.1 uncultured Eubacterium sp. | reverse complement strand
CCCAGTAGTTACGGCCATGATACCACACATTTCCGTTATAATAAAAGTTTACTTTTCCATTTTCAATGCGCCACCAGCCATTGCCATTTTTTGCAATTCCTGTATAAGAAAAGTTTACTTTTCCTCCACGAATATACCACCAGCCGTTTTCATTTTTTTCTACACTGTCACAGGAAAAATCTACTTTTCCATTAACAATTCGCCACCAACCGTTGCTGTTTTTTGCAACTCCTGTATAACCAAAGTCTACTTTTCCACCGTAAATGTACCACCAGCCATTTTCATTTTTCTCTACGCTGTAGCAACCAAAATCAACTTTTCCGTTAACAATTCGCCACCAGCCAAGCTCATTTTTTGCAACTCCTGTATAGCCAAAATCAACTTTTCCATTATGAATATACCACCAGCCGAGACTGTTTTCCTCGACACTGTTGCAGTTAAAATCAACTTTTCCATTGACAATGCGCCACCAGCCATTACTGTTTTTCTCAACGGAATCTACAAACTGCACTTTACTTCCAGATACAAACCACCAGCCATTTTCTCCGTTGACATCACCTTCAATAACGTCTTTTTTCTGGAATGTAATCTTTCCATTTTCTACATACCACCAGCCATTATCATTTTCTGCAAAGCCAGTATAATTAAAATCTGCCTTTCCATTATGAATATAAAGCCAGGTATCATTATCTTTATATAATCCCGTATAGGAAGCTCCTAATTCCGCTGTAAAATCCCATTCATCCAGAACTGTAACCGCAATTGTATTGGTATAACCTGATGCACTGGCTGTCACATAAGCCGGTCTATCTTTCTGTGTGCCTTTCAATACACCTGTCTCCGGATTATAGGAAATACCACCTGTTGTACGATATGACACATTCTTTGCTCCGTACACCGGTGAAGCAACTCCAACTAATGTAGTGTCACGGTTCTGTCGCACATAAGCATGTGTCACTGATTTACCAGATGCATCTTTCCAGTCAACTTTCACGCTGTTCAGATTTTGTTTCTGAACGATCTGATACATACCATCTGCTGCCATGATACCGTTTTCATTATGCCCAATCTGAGAATAGTGAATATCATAATGCACATCATTAATACCTGTCGGTACTCTGGTAAATCCATCATGGGTCGGATAGTTCAGGGATCCATTATATTTAGCAAAATAATTCTGTACTCCTGCATCTGTCACCCAGTTTTCATTATCGTTTGTGACTACATATACATTACTAAATCTTACGCTTTTACTTCCACCAATTCCATACTGTGCCGCCCTCGGGCCGGTCATTGTCAGTTCATCTTCGTTTTCATTGGAACCTACTGCTGATCGAAGCATAATAATACCACATTTTTCAAAGATTAACTGCTTTGTGAGATTACTGTACATAGTATTGAAATCATTGTAGTAATCCGAAGAACTACAATTTCTATCTGCAGTTTCTCCCTGCAGCCAGTACATGAAACGATGCCCTTCTGTATAGTGACCAGATGCAATTTCCGCCTGATATACTTTCTGTACCAACTTGCTGACAGCCATGGCTCTCTCATAATTACTCTGACCCGGCAACCAGCTGGCAATAGCAGATCCGCTCCATGCCACATTTACAGTCCAC
>CABRZK010000470.1 GCA_902475415.1 uncultured Eubacterium sp. | reverse complement strand
CTGAATCAAATTTTCCCGCTCCAATTCCTGTAACTCCAACCTTTGCCATCAAATAATCTTTTTGCGACAACAACCAATAAAATATAAACTCGTTTTCCACTTCTCCATATGAATCCAGACACTTTATATCTTGATTGAAAGCCACATCTTTTTCAACTCTAGCAATTGGTATTCCATTAAAAAGACCGCTTCCTCGTGTAAGAAGTAAGATGCTTCCCTTCGGCGCAATCTTGCTTCCAGCTTTTAGCCCTTCTTCTGTTATAAACAAATCAGATGTGTCGATATTCTCCGTTTTCAATGTCTTTGCACTAATCCAAGGAATAGTTCCATCCCAATAATCATCTCTTTTTTTACTCGGTGTTCCTCCTGATGCAAAAGATACAAGCTCACCAAGTGGGCGATATGTCCATTCAGATTTCATACCCAATCGCCCCCAGCTTCTCCTTGATTTCTGCTTCCAGCTTGTGCGACTGCTTGAACAAATCTGAAAGTTCTGAGGTCAGCCGAACCATTTTTTCTTCAAAAGGTTCACCATCATCTTCCTGTTCCTCAACGCCAACATAACGGCCCGGCGTTAAAATATAATCCTGCTCCGCAATTTTCTCTGTATCAACAACTGCACAAAAACCTTTTACATCTTCCAGTGTGCCATTAACATGGGCATTATAGGTATCGGCAATTTTTTTAATATCCTCATCGGTCAGTTCACGCAGCTTGCGGCTCACCATATCGCCCATCTTCCGGGCATCAATAAACAGCGTTTTACCGGCTTGTTTCTTGCGTTTGGTGATAAACCAGAGCGAAACCGGAATCTGGGTCGTATAGAAAAGCTGTGTCGGCATAGCGATGATACAATCCACAAGGTCAGCATTCACAATATTTTTGCGGATGTCACCTTCACCGCCAGACTGAGAGGAAAGAGAACCATTTGCAAGCACCATACCCATGCGGCCACCCGGAGCAAGATGATAAATCATGTGCTGAAGCCATGCAAAGTTCGCGTTGCTTGCAGGCGGCATACCATACTGCCAGCGTACATCATCTTTGAGCTGCTCTGCACCCCAGTTCGACAGGTTGAAAGGAGGATTCGCCATGATATAGTCTGCCCGCATGGTCGGGTGCTGGTCGTCAAGGAATGTATCCGCCGCATACTTTCCAAGGTCGGGTTCAATGCCACGAATGGCAAGGTTCATCTGCGCCAGTTTCCATGTGGTCGGGTTGGAATCCTGTCCATAAATCGAGATATCGTTGATATTTCCACTATGGTTCTCTACAAATTTTGCAGACTGAACAAACATACCACCACTGCCGCAGCAAGGGTCATACACTCGTCCCTTAAACGGTTGCAGCACTTCCACCAGTGTCCGCACAACACAGGACGGTGTAAAGAACTCGCCGCCACGCTTGCCTTCCTGCTCTGCAAACATCGACAGGCAGTATTCATAAGTGCGCCCCAGAATGTCCTTTTCGCTGCCGTGTTCAATCATTTTGATGTTCGTAAACAGGTCAACAACTTCGCCCAACCGACGTTTATCTAGTTCCGGACGCGCAAAATTTTTCGGCAGAATATCTTTTAGGCGCGCGTTTTCTTTTTCGATAGCACGCATTGCATCATCGATTACCTGACCGATTTCCGGGTCAT
>CABRZK010000469.1 GCA_902475415.1 uncultured Eubacterium sp. | reverse complement strand
AAGAAGAAAAAAAGAAAAAAGTAATCGATATGCTGAAGTTAACAGGCATTGCAGATGCTGAAAAATGTCTTGAAAAGTATCCGCATGAGTTATCTGGTGGAATGCGGCAGAGGATTATGATCGCAATTGCATTGATTTCTCATCCGAAATTGTTGATTGCTGATGAACCAACCACATCTTTGGATGTAACGATCCAGGCGCAGATTCTGGCTGAAATGAAAGCTCTGCAGAAAAAACTGAAGATGGCAATTCTGCTGATTACGCATGATTTGGGAATTGTGGCGGATGTGGCTGATAAAATTATAGTTATGTACGCCGGGAAAATTGTAGAAGAGGGTACGGTCAGAGAGATTTTCTATCATCCGGTTCATCCATATACAAAAGCCCTTTTAAATTCCGTTCCACGACTGGACAGAGACGGAAAAGAAATGCTTTGTACCATAGAAGGAAATATTCCGGATATGACAAATCCGCCGAAGGGATGTGCATTTTGTGAAAGATGTCCGCATGCCATGAATATTTGTGCACAGTATATGCCGGAGGAAAAAACGGTATCTTCCAGTCACAGGGCATCCTGCTGGATGATGGATGAACGTGCCGCAAAGGGAGGTGTTGCACATGCCTAGCCAAAAGAAAATCTTAGAAGTTAAAAATTTGAAAAAATATTTTCCGACTACTCAAAAACAACAGTTAAAGGCTGTTGATAATGTGTCATTTGATATTTACGAAGGTGAGACTCTGGGAATTGTTGGTGAATCCGGATGTGGGAAAACAACCTGCGGAAAAACCTGTCTTGGAATGTATCCGGTAACAGATGGAGAGGTTCTGTTTCACGGGAAGAACATTCATACCATGTCAAAGAAAGAACGGTTTGCATTTACAAAACGTGTGCAAATGATTTTCCAAGATCCGTATGCTTCTCTTGACCCACACCAGAAGGTTTATGATATAATAGCAGAAGGAATCCAGATTCACGGGATGGCGAAGAACAAAACGGAAGAAAAGAAGATGGTAGCGGAACTACTTGAGATGGTTGGATTGAATGCAGAGCATGCAGCGAGAAATGTCCACGAGTTTTCAGGTGGGCAGCGTCAGAGGATTGGAATTGCCAGAGCACTTTCCGTTAATCCGGAATTCTTGTTTTGTGATGAGCCTATTTCAGCATTGGATGTTTCGATACAGGCACAGATTATAAATCTGCTTATGAAATTACAGAAAGAAAAAAATCTGACCATGTTGTTTATTGCACATGACCTGTCTATTGTAAAACATATATCAGATCGTATAGGGGTAATGTACTTGGGGAAAATGGTAGAACTTACAGAATCCTCTAAGTTATATGTTGAACCAAAACATCCCTATACGAGAGCTCTTTTATCAGCGGTTCCGATTGCGGATCCTGAGGCATCAGCAGAAAAAGAGCGTATTATGTTAAAAGGCGATGTCCCAAGTCCGGTGAATCCACCAGTTGGATGCAGATTTGCAGGACGCTGTGAAAACTGTATGGAGATCTGTCGTAAGGAAGAACCTCAGATGATAGAGATTGTTCCGGGACATTATGTTGCATGTCACCTGTATGATGAGATACCAGGGTCAAAAGGTCAGAAAACCGATGCAAGCTTGCTTGCAAGAGTGCAAAGCACGTAGCAATCTGGTATCA
>CABRZK010000468.1 GCA_902475415.1 uncultured Eubacterium sp. | reverse complement strand
CGATGGAAGCTGATCGATATCCCCCACCAGGATCAGACGCATCCCTTCCGGAATAGCTTTTAACAACGCATTCATCAGAACCATATCGATCATGGAACATTCATCAATGATCAATACATCTCCTTCCAGTGGATTATCTTCATTTTTCTGATATCCTTCCGGCGGTTTGCACTCCAACAGACGGTGAATTGTCTTTGCCTCTAATCCGGTTGCTTCTGTCATACGCTTAGCGGCACGACCTGTCGGTGCTGCCAGCAGGATTTTTAATCCAAACGAACGGTAAGCGGCGATAATCCCCTGCGTTGTCGTGGTTTTTCCGGTTCCAGGTCCTCCCGTCAATACCATAACTTTGGAAACGGCTGCTTTTCGAATGGCATCCGCCTGAATCTCATCATATTCCATGTGTACTTTTTCCTGAATTTTACTAACATCAATGGACAGGCTTTCGTTTCCTGTCTTCTGCCGTGCATCCATCAGTGCATGCCAGAGCCGGTCTGCTGCCGGTGCCTGCGCCAGACGTTTTAATTTGCCTGCCACACCTGCTTCCGCATAATAAAATGCCGGCAGATATATAGCTTTCATTTCTGCCTGATCTGTGTTATAGTCTACCGTTTCACAGATCAGATCTTTGTCCATGATCATTTGATCCAGAGTCATTACGATGCTGGATTCTTCCGCTTCCAGTAATTCTGCTGCCTTCGCGATCAGCTGCTTCTGATATGAAAACACATGCCCCTCATCTGCCAGATTACTGAGTGTATACATAATACCACTGCGTAACCGGACATAAGCCTCCTTCGCAAAACCAAGCTTCTGTGCAATTCCATCTGCTGTCTTAAATCCAATCCCCCAGATATCATCTGCCATCTGGAACGGATTTTCTTTCATTTTATCCAGACTTTCATTTCCGTACTGACGGTAAATTTTTGCTGCAAAAGAGGTACTGACGCCATGATCCTGCAAAAAAAGCATAACATTTTTAATCTCTTTCTGCCGTTCCCAGCTGTCTCGAATCATCTGAATCCGTTTTTTACCGATACCGTCCACTTCCAGTAAACGCATGATATCCGTCTCAATCACATCCAGTGTATCCGTGCCAAACATTGCAACGATCTTCTTTGCATATTTTGGACCGACACCTTTGATCAGACCGGATCCCAGATATTTTTCAATTCCATATACCGTTGCCGGAAGTGTCTCTTCCCAGGTCTCCGCCACAAATTGTCTGCCGTAACGACTGTCCACCTTCCAATTTCCATAAATCAGAAGTACAGATCCAACATTCACATCCAGCAGACTTCCGATGACTGTCACAAGTTCTTTGTAACTTTTTACTGCACATTTAAGGACTGTATAGCCATTTTCCGGATTCTGATAAGTAATGCGTTCTACTACTCCACGGATTTTTACCGTAAAATGCCGGGGACGCTGCTGCACTTCTACACCTTCCGACTGCACATTTTCCTTCTGCGCCTGATTACGATTACTATGTGCCCGATTATCTGACGAATATACTGCCATTTGCTCTGCGTTTGCACCTGTACCTGCATTTGCTGCTTCAGCCTTTTTTCTGGCTTCCTCCAAATGTCTCTGATGTTCCTCACGCATCTCTGCCACCATGCACTCATACACTTTCTGGTTCATGTAACAGTCATTCAGGGCACGATGCGCACCCTCAGAAGAAATACATAGTGCT
>CABRZK010000467.1 GCA_902475415.1 uncultured Eubacterium sp. | reverse complement strand
GGTTGTCTGCCATTTTTCCTGAGCAGAGAGATTCCGAGGTTTACGGATGCGCTGTTTGAGACAGTTTCCGGATTTACAACGACAGGATCTACGATTCTGAGTGACGTGGAAAGCCTCTCTTACTGTATGTTGTTCTGGCGCAGTTTTACACACTGGATCGGTGGTATGGGAGTACTTGTATTTCTTCTGGCTGTTATTCAGATGACAGGTGGTTCCAATATGAACCTGCTTCGTGCAGAAAGCCCGGGACCATCCGTAGGAAAGCTGGTGCCGCGTATGATGCATACCGCCAGAATATTGTATGTGATCTATCTGGGACTTACCATGATCCTGTTTGTATTGCTGCTGTGTGGACGAATGTCTGTATTTGAGTCGCTGACGACCGCATTTTCCACGGCAGGAACCGGAGGATTTGGCATCCGCAATGACAGTCTGGCCAGCTGTACACCTTACATTCAGTGGGTTGTGACTGTTTTTATGATTTTATTTGGTGTCAATTTTAATGCATTTTATTTCCTGTTGCTGCGGAAATGGAAACAGCTCTTTCATATGGAAGAAGTATGGGCATATTTCGCTGTAATTCTGGCAGCAATTTTGATCATTATGACAAATACCTATGGCTGGATGGGAAATGTACTGGAAAATCTGAGAAATACTTCTTTCCAGGTTGGCTCAATCATTACGACCACCGGATTCATGACCGTTGATTTTGATCAGTGGCCATCCTTATCCCGGTATGTCCTGCTGTTTCTGATGATGATCGGTGCCTGTGCCGGAAGCACCGGTGGTGGCATGAAAGTCAGCAGATTTCTGCTGTCTGTGAAATCAGCACTGCGGGAACTGAATTCCTACCTGTTTCCGAAGAGTGTGAAAAAAATTAAAATGGATGGAAAAACAGTGGATGAAGAAGCAATCCGTGGCATTAATGTATATTTTACGGCATACATGCTGCTGATCGTCCTGTCCACTTTCCTGATCTGTATCGATGGAACAGATCTGATCAGTGCATTTTCATCCGTGATGGGTACATTTAACAATATCGGTCCGGGACTTGGCGTATATGGTCCGACCTGCCACTTTGGTGACGCGTCTGTGTTCAGCAAATATATCTATATTTTTGACATGCTGGCAGGTCGTCTGGAGATATTCCCGGTACTGATTCTTCTGTATCCACCAAGCTGGCGTGGACTGCTGAAACGCCGGGTGAAAAGAAAAAAGAATCAGAGAAGAAACATGTCTGTGTAGGGGTGGAGTATCCGTTTGTGATATGAAAATGTGACATATAAATCGTACATGCAGGTGCAAATTATAAAAAAATAAAGGGATATTCTTGCTGATTCATGAATAAATTTTAAGAATTTCTGAACTCTATTTACATAGGAGAAAAATCTTGATACAACTTATTGTAGTACAAAAAAAGTTTGTCAGGAGGTGGAGCAGATGATCTTCTCAAAATTCATTTATACATTTTTAGTCGCAATGATTCCGGCCGTTGAAGTCAAAGGAGCGATTCCTTTCGGCATGGCCTTACAGCTTGCTCCTTGGCAGGCATATCTGATGGCATTGACGGGAAGTTTTTTTGTGGTTTGTTTCCTTGCGTTTTTTACTCACTGGTTTTATGTGGAATGCAAGAAGCACGGATTTTTAAAACGTTTCATTGGCTGGATCGACAAGATGGTTTCCAAAAATCAGGATAAG
>CABRZK010000466.1 GCA_902475415.1 uncultured Eubacterium sp. | reverse complement strand
TGATAATCGTTCATGCGGGGAAGCCATTTTTTCAGACTTGTCAGTAAAAATCCCATGCTCATCTGAAAATCCATCCCCATGATTTCTTCATAATAGGAGAGATTCTGTTCAGTCGGATTTGCAATCTTTCCTTCAATGACAACACCGGATTTTCTCGCTTCTTTCGCATATTCTCCGATAAACTGTCTGCACTTGTCATTATATCCATTCATCCGGTAAAAATAAATGCACTTGTCCGGACGCTGATTTAATTCTTTAAAATAGTCCTCTGTATTTTGAATGATTCCGCGTGTAAACATACGGTTATCCCTTCCTTGTGTTATGCTTTACCTGCACTTATTCTAGCACACTAAATCTAAAAATAACACTGTTAATTTATTTCCGGGAATGGTACAATAAAAGTGATTATGTGACAAGGAGTTACTTACATGAAAGATTCTATTCTGTATTACAGCGTGGGGCCTCTGCTTTACTGTCCGGCCAACCACAAGTCACTGGCAAATTCACTGATCCACGAACGGTTTGGCAGGCATTTTTCTCTTGCGGTCTGTTTAGAAGATACGATCCAGGATGACCGCATTGCGGAGGCAGAGCATGAGCTGGTACAAACGATTCATACACTTTTTAATGAAAAAAAGAAACATCTTTTTTTTCTCCCAAAAATTTTCATAAGAGTACGCTCTCCACAACAGATTCCTGATCTGATGGAACGTTTTGGGGATGCAGGTGTTCTGATCACAGGATTTATTATTCCAAAGTTTTCTTTGGAAAATGCAGATTCCTATATTTCTGAGATTCTTTCTGTAAATGAACGTTACAACCGTGCGATTTATATGATGCCGATTTTTGAAAGTCCTTCTATGATCCACTTACAACATCGTCATCAGATCTTATATACTTTAAAAGAAAAATTAGACGCTATCGAACCACTCGTTTTAAACATCCGTGTCGGCGGCAACGACTTATGCCATGTTTTTGGCTTTCGCCGCCACGTTACCCAGTCGATCCACGATATCCGTCCGATCTCGGATATTTTTTCGGATATCATTACCGTGTTGGCATGGACTATGTGATTTCCGGTCCGGTCTGGGAATATTACAACGGCTCCGGCTGGGACCGTGGTTTAAAAGCGGAACTGGCACAGGACAGGCTTTGTGGATTTACCGGAAAAACCGTGATCCATCCAAACCAGATTCCTCTGGTCAACGATGCCTACCGCGTATCTAAGGAAGATTATGAGGATGCCAAAGCCATTTTACACTGGGAGGAAACTGCTCCTTCTCTGGTCCATGGCAACGTTAAAAAAGCCCGCATGAACGAATGTAAGACACATTCTAACTGGGCAATGCAGATATTGATGCTGGCAGAGGCTTTCGGAGTTGTCGACAGCGAATCTTCTGCACTCTGATGTCGTACCCAAAAACACCTATACTAGGAGGTTATTTACATATGAAAACAGCAACAGGAACAAGAGAAAACGTCAAAGTAATTGAAGAATTTACAAGTGGAGGATTAAAAGTTGAAGTCTTAGAATATGAAAAACTTCTCGGACTCTCAAATGCTTCCATGGCACAGCAGATTTACTTCATGGAACAGCAACACATCCATGTACGTCAGATCGCACTGTATCTGAACAACGAAAAAGTAACGATCGAGCGCGGTGCAATGAGCTATTTCCAGGGAAATATTGAAATGGTCAGTGG
>CABRZK010000465.1 GCA_902475415.1 uncultured Eubacterium sp. | reverse complement strand
CCATCCACAGTACCAGAACCGGTGCAATAGCAATGGTCGGAATCGTCTGTGTGATAACCATCAGCGGATAAAAGGCACGGTTGATGGTCAGAAAACGATCCATCAGTGTGGCGCTGACAAAGGCAAGTACAATACCGATGCACAGTCCGTAAAATGCTTCCTGTAACGTGTATCTGGCGTGCATCAGGATTAGTGGCATGTCTGAAATCAGAACTTTGACCACATTGACCGGTGATGGCAGCATGTAAGCCGGAACCAGACCGGAGATGCAGATCAGATACCAGATCAGTACGATCACACAGAGTGCGACAATCGCAGGAATCTTACTGGTGATGTTTTGTAACTTTTTTGTCAATGGTCAGTACATCTCCCTCTGGTTTAAAAGAAATCTTTACATAAGTATTCATCGCCGGGCATCCAGCCTTGGCAGCAACAAGCTGACAGTTTTTCACAATCTCCATCAGCTGCTCATAATCGCCTTCGATGGAAGTCTCACACGGTCCGACATAGTAGTTTAAACCGGTGGATTTGATATAGTCGATTACCTCGTCTACGATACGGATTACTTCTTCTTCGTCAGTTACTGTTGGCAGTACCTGAATGGCTACACTTGCGTTCATTGTTTGTTCCTCCCTGAAAATAAATTGATAGTAAAAAAATAACATCTACCTGTTGGCAGATGCATTAGAAGTTCTCATAGTTTCACTACAGTATATAAACACTTCCTCCGATGGCATTATCCAACAGGTATAAGGGTCTAAGGATTTTCCTTACTCTCAGCTACTAAAAGCTCCCCTGGTTATTTTGTGAGGCGGATATCCGCCTGTATGATATAATTCTTATAAATGGTATAGCAGAGGGAAGAAAATGTCAAGGTTTTCTGGTTTTTACTTGTGATAGAATGAGCACCGGAGTGTCAACGTACTGGTATGATTGGCGAACGGCGAATGTTGCTCATGAACCGCTTTTGTTCATGAGATAATAAGTACAATTAAGTAAAAAAGGTGTGAAAAGGTATATAAAAGGTTTATAATATGATTAAATGTGTTATAATGCTTAAAAATGATTTTGGAGGTGACGTAAATGTTGCTGAGAGCAGAAAATGTATTTAAACCGGGCGCATATCCTGAATATACATATGTATCCAGAAATTATGAAAATACAGGAATATCTTATGAATTGCGTTTGAAACAGGCGTTGAGAACCGTAGGATGTCTGACTTCTGTTATTGGTCCGTCGAAAATGGGAAAAACAATTTTGTGCGAGAAAGTAATAGGGTTAGAGAATATTGTAGAAATTTCCGGTGCTGATTTTAATGAAAATGCAGACTTTTGGTCAATTGTAGCAGCAAAAGTCGGGCTGCCATATCATGGAGAAGTGACGACAGAACGTTTTTCCAGAGATGAAAGAATTACAGAACACGAAGGAATGAACGAAAAATATGTCCTTTCAAAAGATAAAATCATTCAATATTTTATAGATCATGAAAAAGTATTAGTTTTGGATGATTTTCATTACGCATCTGCAGAAATGCAGATGAAAATGGCACAACAATTGAAGGATGCAATTCGAAGTGAATTAAAGGTAATTGTTATTTCATTACCACACAGAGCAGATGATGCAATTCGCCAGAATGCAGACCTTTCAGGACGTCTCAGTCTGATCAATATTGAGACATGGAAAGAGGAGGACCTGAAAAAAATTGCACTA
>CABRZK010000464.1 GCA_902475415.1 uncultured Eubacterium sp. | reverse complement strand
TTTGATGTGATTGTGGAGTATTTCCTGGTAAACAGAAACTACAATGTGTTTGAACTGAACGAGGTTCTGTTTGCTTTTGATCAGCCGCTTATCGGTGCATAAAAAATGTCGCATACCATGCGACCATTCGTTCTCCTGTTTTTCTTATAATGAAATCACAATAAAAAACAGGAGGATTTCAAAATGACGGAACTTGTATTTATCTTAGACCGCAGCGGTTCCATGTCGGGACTGGGAAAGGACACTATCGGAGGTTTTAACTCCATGTTGGAAAAGCAGCGTAAGGAGCCGGGGGATGCCGTGGTATCCACCGTACTGTTTGACAACGAAACAGAAGTTATTCATGACCGTGTTACCATTGCAGATGTACCAAACCTTACGGATAAGGAATATTTTGTGCGTGGCTGCACAGCACTTCTGGACGCTGTTGGTGGTGCAATTCACCACATCGGGAATGTTCATAAGTATGCCTGTAAAGAAGATGTGCCAGAAAAGACCCTCTTTATCATCACAACTGATGGTATGGAAAATGCCAGCCACCGTTACACCTACGATAAGGTGCGCTACATGATTGAACGTCAGAAGGAGCGTTATGGATGGGAGTTCCTTTTCCTTGGAGCAAACATTGATGCGGCAGCAGAAGCCAGAAGATTTGGCATCGATGAATCTATGGCTGCAAACTATCATTGTGATGAAGTTGGAACGGCACTCAACTACGAAGTCATCAGCGAGGCAATTACCAGCGTAAGAGCGTGTGCAGCACCATTGTCTGCTGACTGGAAAAAGAAGATTGATGCGGATTACAAGAAGAGAGGTGGAAAGAGATGATTGGAGCAATTTTAGGTGATATCATTGGTAGCCCTTATGAATTTGACCGTGGTAACAAGAGTAAAGAGTTTCCTTTATTCTCCTGCAAATCCACCTATACGGATGATAGCGTAATGACTTTGGCTGTCGGTCTGACTTTTCTTGATGCACAGCCGAGTGCTTCGGATGATTGGGTTTTGCGCATCCTGGCCAATCGTATGCGTCAGTTCGGAAAGATGTATCCGAATGCCGGGTACGGAGGAATGTTCCGACAGTGGCTTCGTAATCCAGAGTGCAAGGCTTACAACAGTTTTGGTAATGGCTCCGCAATGCGTGTTTCCTCGGTTGCGTGGTTATATAACGATATCGATGATGTCAGACACGCAGCAAGGCTTTCTGCTGAAGTTACCCACAATCATCCGGAAGGAATCAAGGGTGCTGAAGCGACTGCCAGTGCTATTTTCCTGGCAAGGACAGGACATAGCAAGGCGGAAATTAAGGAATATATTGAACATGAATTTGGTTATGAGTTGAATCGTACTTGCGATGAAATCAGACCTGGATATTTTCACACAGAAACCTGTATGGAAACCGTACCGGAGGCCATTACGGCTTTCCTGGAGGGAGATAGTTTTGAGGATGTTATCCGCACTGCGGTATCTCTTGGTGGTGACTGTGATACACTGACGGCTATTGCTGGAAGCATCGCAGAAGGTTTCTATGGTGTTCCTGCCGAACTGAAAGAAGAATGCTATAAGCGTCTGCCGGAGCCGTTGCTTAAGGTGTTAAAAGCGTTTGAGGAGTATCTCGAACGAAATGTTGCTATGAATTAAGGGAAACTTGTAGATAGCGGAGAAAGGCTTGGTAATATAAAATGAGCAAAGAAAATGTAGATATAAAATTT
>CABRZK010000463.1 GCA_902475415.1 uncultured Eubacterium sp. | reverse complement strand
CAGTCCAAATGCCACCACCTGCGGCGGAATTCTCCGTCTGTTACATATTTCAAACCGTGTGCCACTTCCTTTTCTACCAGTGATGCGATTGCAAGATCTTCGGCTTGTGTTAATTCTTCTTTTGTAATCTTACCGTCTTTATAAGCTTTACGTGCTTCTTTAATTTCTGCAGGTCGTAAAAAAGAACCTACGATGTCATAAGTTAATGTGTCTTTTATCATATGAAAACCTCCGATTTTTTGATTATTTGTCTTTGCTTAGTTGATGATTTTATTATGCCAGATGTAATAGTTTTTTGCATAATACTTAAAATTGTGGGTTTGGTATAGTTTTAAACTATAACATATGAAAAAGAAGATCAAAATTGCTGTTTGTGGATATTTAAAAATTTTTTATTATCTTAAAAAGTGTATAATATAAATATGACATGTGTTACATTAGAGTTGAAATCACAGGAGAAAAAGGAAATCGAATATGAACAGCAGAAAAAAAGTCTTATGGAAGATATTCATTTCAACATTATATTTAAGTGCATTTACATTCGGCGGCGGTTACGTGATCGTGAGCCTGATGAAGAAGAAATTTGTAGATGAGCTTCACTGGGTCGAAGAAAAGGAAATGCTGGATCTGGTTGCGATTGCACAGTCTTCACCCGGGGCAATCGCGATAAATGGAGCAATTGTTGTAGGATATAAGCTTGCAGGAATTGCTGGTGTACTGGTATCGATCATCGGAACAGTCATTCCGCCATTTGTCATTATAGCGTTACTTTCTGTCTGCTATAATACATTTCGCAGTAATGAGCTGGTAAGTCAGATGCTGGAAGGCATGCAGGCGGGAGTCGGAGCGGTGATTGCATCGGTGACGTATGAGATGGGAACAGGCGTAGTGAAGGAAAAAGACGGAATCTCGTTGCTGATCATGGCAGGTGCATTTGTGGCATCCTGTGTATTTGAGGTAAATGTTGTGTATATTGTGATCATATGTGGATTGCTGGGTGTCTTACGCACATGTATGAGCAGGAAAGGAGCAGGCAAATGATATATCTGCAGCTTTTCTTAAGTTTTTTACAGGTTGGGATGTTCAGCTTTGGTGGTGGTTATGCGGCGATGCCCCTGATACAGGGACAGGTTGTGACGGGACATCATTGGCTTAGTATGTCAGAATTTACGGATCTTATTACAATCTCTCAGATGACACCGGGACCGATCGCAGTAAATTCAGCAACCTTTGTCGGAATCAAGATTGCAGGGATACCGGGTGCTCTGGCGGCAACATTTGGATGCATTCTGCCCTCGTGTATTATCGTAACTGTCATTGCAAAACTCTATTTAAAATATCGCAGCATGGAGGTACTGCAAGGTGTGCTGGGGTCTTTAAGACCTGCAGTTGTGGCGATGATCGCGGCGGCAGGAATCTCAATCCTGATCACGGCATTCTGGGGAAGCAGGGATTTGATCGCAGTTACAGGGACGAAGTGGAGTCTGGTACTGATTTTTGCAGTCTGCATGATATTACTTCGAAAAGTGAAAATGAATCCAATATGGGTGATGATTCTGGCCGGAGTGATGAAAGTGGGAATATCACTCATTTAAAGGTTGATGAAAGGGAAAAATACGCCGGAAAAAACAAAAAATGTGGAAAAAGCAAGAGAGGAACAAAAAATGGGGGAAAAAACGATTGAAAAAAATGCGATCACGGAAGGTGTTATCTGGAAACAGTT
>CABRZK010000462.1 GCA_902475415.1 uncultured Eubacterium sp. | reverse complement strand
ATACCTTCTCTTGAAGAACAGCTGATCGACTGGCTGTTCTTTTTTTGCGTTTTAGAGGATTTTTAATGCGAGAGTGCAGTGCATAATAATGTACTCTTGTTCTTCTTATTCTTATAACTGTGAGATGATTTTTGTACTTTTACAGGTAAATACAGTCATTTCCTTGCTTTTTGCTGACAGATATAGTATAACTGTCTAAACATGGGCAACAATAATTCATAATCTGAAGGTGAACGCAGGCCCATTTTTTTGTTGTTTGAACAGTATGCGTCCACTTGATTCACGATAAGATGAAGAGGGAGTATTATGTTTCAAAAGGGAAAAAGGACCAATCCTCACAGTGGAGGATTAAACATTATGATTGTTGGGTGTGGAAAAGTCGGTATGACGCTGGTGGAGCGTCTCAGCAAAGAAGGACATGACATTTCCGTAGTTGATAAAAATGCAGCCCGTTTGCAGAGTGTAACAAATATGTACGACGTATTTGGGGTAGTCGGAAATGGTGCCAGTTTTACAGTTTTGAAAGAAGCGGGCATTGAAAATACAGATATTCTGATCTCTGTGACAGATTCAGATGAATTGAACCTGCTCTGCTGTCTGGTTGCCAAAAGATCCGGACATTGTGAAGTAATTGCAAGAGTTCGTACACCGGATTACAGTGAGGAAAAAGCATATCTGAAAGAAAAACTGGGACTGGCTATGATGATCAATCCGGAACAGGAAGCTGCAAATGCCATTGCACGTATTTTGTATATGCCAACAGCTTTGGATGTGGCACCTTTTGCCAGCGGACATGCGGAGATGGTTCGTATCAAACTGCCACAGGAAAATATTCTGACAGGAAAGAAAATTGCAGATCTGGTGCAGGAGCTTTCCGGCGCATTGCTGATCTGTGCTGTTGAACGAAGCGGAGAAGTATATATTCCGGGTGGAAATTTTGAACTGGCTGCCGGTGATGTAATCAGTTTCATTGCACCTGTACGGGATGGACGTAAATTCCTGAAGAAAAATGGTTTTCAGACGCACCAGGTCAAAAGCTGCATCATTGTAGGTGGAGGGCGTGCGGCGTATTATCTGGCAAAACGTCTGATCAGTCTTGGTATATCAGTGCAGATCGTAGAAACGAAAAAAGAGCGTTGTGAGGAACTGAGTGTATTGCTGCCGCAGGCAATTGTAGTGAACGGCGATGGTACCAGCGAAGAATTATTAAATGAAATCGGAATTACGACCACGGAATCACTGGTTCCGCTGACCGGAATTGATGAAGAAAATATCATGCTGACCCTGTATGCAAGGGAAGTTTCTAATGCAAAAGTAGTAACCAAGATCAACCGTATTACTTATACCAATGTGATTGACCAGCTGGATCTGGGAAGTGTTGTATATCCGAAATATATTACTTCGGAGGCCATTATTGCATTTGTACGTTCCAAAACAGCAACGATGAATAATAATATCGAAACAATGATACATCTGTTTGATGAGCGTGTGGAAGCAATTGAATTTGTAGTGGGTGAAAATTCTCCGCTAGTAAATGTACCGCTGGCAGATCTGAAATTAAAAAAGAACCTGCTGGTTGCCTGCATCAATCACAAAGGTAAAATCATTATTCCGGGTGGAAATGATATCATTCAGGGTGGAGATACGGTAATCATTGTTACGACAAATACCGGATTTCATGATATTGAAGATATATTACGGTAGATGGAGGCAAGTAGATGAACAAATCAATG
>CABRZK010000461.1 GCA_902475415.1 uncultured Eubacterium sp. | reverse complement strand
CGTGGCTTATTGGCTTCATATACAAGACTGACCAGCAAAGTAGAATCTTTGCCACCACTGTAGCCAATAAGCCACGGACGGCTGTCGTGCTTGTAGACGATCATAATTTCTTTAATGATATCTTCAAATACTTGAAACTTACCTGTATATGGCATTGTGAATTCCCATCCTTACTTTTTTCTGTTATGTGGATCCGGAATATCTCTCCACCCAATTCCGAGATAATCTAAAACTTTTCCCCAGCCATACGGTGTTCCGTTTTCATCAAAGCAACACCTATTCATCCAAAAATCCCATTCTTTGTAGTTCCGTTCCCGTAGCCGATCGAATCGATGAGGCCGTTTTTCGAGCTGAATTCCAAATCCACACATCGAGCATCCGGTTCGCTGCTCTCCAGAAGTATACAAATGACCATCTTCATCCTTCAGTATGCTTCCATAAATCTCAGGGACAGGGACCTTTAAATCAAGTGCCAACTGTAATAAATCCTGTCTATTAAAAATTGCAAATGGTGCTGAACGAATGGTTCCCTTTCCAAAGTAGTTACAGCCATTTAGCATTAAAGACTTCTCACGTCTTCCACCTTCGGATGCCATCAGCCCTAAATACGGTACACAATTGTGCTCTTTAGCCCAATCAGAGCACGGTTTTTCTTTGAGGTAATAGCAACACTTCGAGGAGACTTTAAACGGTGCAATTTGATAATTCACGCCTTCTTCTTCATTTTCTAATCCGCCGAATTTTTCGAGCCACTTCTGCGCAAGTTTCATTTTTGAATGCTTTTGAAATCCACCATATTCACCAGTTTCGCCTGTAACAATTGCATGCCTTATGGTTTTATTATTGGGAGTTGGGTTTTGAAGCAATTCAATTTTACGGGCGATTTCCTTGGAGAGTACAGGGAAACCAAATTCTTGAATTAGTTTTTGCTTATTCCATCGCGTACCATCAGTTCTAACTGCTGGTGGTAGTGAGATAGCTCCAATCTGTTTGTGGATTTTTTGGATACTAACATCTTCGAGCGAAGAGACTGATACCGCTGGCACATCTATTCCTATTGATTTCAAGAAGAAGAACAGTGTGATACTGTCAAGTCCCCCTACTGAAACATAGCAATCCAAGTCCCTTTTTCCACATTCATTATAGAATTCCCATGCTCTTATGCGCGCATAATTCACCTTAAATTCATATGGCATACTTTGTTTTACTCGGAAACTGGCAATTTTGTTGCCGGTGTTGAGCCGTTTATTTTTTTCAATGCAATTTTCCGTCATCGCCTGTTCCTCCCTTCACATCGCCACAAACGCCACTGCTGCGGCAGTGCCTACCGCTCCAAGTACCACCATGGCTTTCACGCAGCGCTCAAGCCCGGCGATATTGTCCGCTGCATCGTACTCCCGCGACTTGCGCATCACGATGCACTCCGTGAGCGTCGCCGCGATTACGAGTACGACCAAGATGATTTTAGTCTTCATAACTTTCTCTCCTACTTCCTTACTCTGAATTTTGTCGTAATATCCTGTCCGTTTGCCGGTGGAGAACTCCACTTTACCGTTCGGCTGAACGAAAAAATTCTCATACCTTGCGCGAAAGTAATATTCAGTGCATCGCACACCGCTTTGGTTTCGACCCATTCGCCCGAAGTCAAGGCATCTAAAACTTTCTTGCGTTCTTCAGTGTTCACGTCTGATCTTCCTTTCATGTTTTCTTTTCACAGCCTGCCGCACGTCACGGT
>CABRZK010000460.1 GCA_902475415.1 uncultured Eubacterium sp. | reverse complement strand
GCAGTTATTCGGTTATGAGCAAGTAGCGAAGCGGATTGCGAATATCCGCTTGACTCCTTTTATTGTTTTCTGTTTTCGTGTTCTTTTTGATGATGTTATATTATCATTTTGTGCACGTGAACGCAATATCTTTTTTATACAAATTTTCCATTTTGTTTTTATGCGTTTTTCACGATTTGTTACTTTATTCACAAGTTTTTATTGATTTTACAGCGTTTATGCGTGATTTCTATTCATTTTGGATGTGTGTTTCCAGTACGTTTTCTGTTTTTTAATCTGTTAATTTTCTAACATTTTTATGTGTGCACCAGAACGCAATGTTTTATTTCCCGTATACTACGGTAAGGTTTATGGAGAATATTGTTGTATTTTCACACACAAAGAGTTATAATTACATATAGTTTTATATAAAGTATATAAATATATTCTCTTATCTGTATCCAAAACTTCTATACAAAAACACAACAGAAAGGATTTTTAAATATGAACGATTACAGCTTAGAAACCAAATGTATCCATTCCGGATACACTCCTTCCAAAGGCGAGCCATGCGCGCTTCCAATCTGCCAGAGCACCACTTACAAATATGACACCACCGATGAAATGGGCCAGTTATTTGATCTGAAAGCAGATGGATATTTTTACACCCGTCTCCAGAACCCGACCAATGATGCCGTTGCTGCAAAAATTGCAGATCTGGAAGGTGGTGTTGCCGCAATCCTGACTTCTTCCGGACAGGCTGCCAACTTCTATGCAGTATTTAATATCTGCGAAGCGGGTGACCATGTTGTTGCTGCTTCTACGATCTACGGAGGAACCTTTAATCTTCTTGCCGTTACTTTCAAAAAACTTGGCATTGACTGTACCTTTGTTGATACCGACGCAACAGAGGAAGAGATTGCTGCTGCATTTAAACCGAACACAAAAGTTCTCTTTGCGGAGACCATCGCCAATCCAGCACTGGTTGTCCTAGACATTGAGAAATTTGCACGGGTTGCACACAAAAATGGCGTGCCTCTTATTGTGGATAACACCTTTGCCACACCGGTAAACTGCCGCCCGTTCGAGTGGGGTGCAGATATCGTCACTCACTCTACCACCAAATATATGGACGGACATGCTGTTCAGGTTGGCGGTGCCATTGTTGACAGCGGAAACTTTGACTGGGATGCTTACGGACATAAGTATCATGGTCTGACAGAGCCGGATGAATCCTACCACGGTGTAATATACACCAAACAGTTTGGTAAAAAAGCCTATATCACCAAGGCTACATCTCAGCTGATGCGTGATCTTGGCTCTATTCCGTCTCCAATGAACTGTTTTCTTCTGAATCTCGGACTGGAGACACTTCCGCTCCGTATGGAACGCCACTGTTCCAATGCACAGAAGATCGCCGAGTACCTGAATGCCCACAAAAAAGTTTCTCACGTAAACTATGCCGGTCTTCCAGATGACAAATATCATGCACTGGCACAGAAATATATGAAAAACGGTCAAACCTGCGGTGTTATCTCCTTTGAGCTGACCGGCGGCCGTGATGCAGCAGTCCGTTTTATGGACAGCCTGAAGCTTGCTACAATTGCTACCCATGTTGCCGCTTCTATTACCATGGTCCTTCATCCGGCCAGCCATACTCATCGTCAGATGAACGACGAACAGCTGGTTGAGGCAGGGGTTTCTCCTGGAATGATCCGTCTTTCCATTGGTATTGAAAACGCGGAGGATATTATCAAA
>CABRZK010000459.1 GCA_902475415.1 uncultured Eubacterium sp. | reverse complement strand
TAGAAATTGTCAATATTCACAATATGGCCGTGTTCAAAATGCATTATTTTTGTAAATTCAATCGTTCCTTGTGGGTCATGCTCAACGACAATTATAAGTTTATTCTTCTTTTTTGCAATAAGATTTAACAACTGCTCGTATTTTTCTCTCGTTTCCTGATCAAGACCAGCCTCAATTTCATCTACAATCAAAACAGATGCTTCCTCGATTCTAAGAAGCATTTTCATGATTAACAGCTTCTTTCGCTGTCCCACCGACAATGATTTTCCCTCATTTTCGATGATACGATCCTCCGCTATATCATATTCTTTTAACAGATATGTCACAGCTTCTCCCTTGTTTTGTGTGATAATGTGTAAATAATCTTCTACTGTCTCGTTTAAAAAAATCTCCTCCTGACCAACATACAAAAACTGACGGCTCATATCATGTTTGCAATAAGCATCAACTGATTGTGAATTGATTCTTATTGTTCCACTGTCTGGCCGATAAAGTCCGAGCAAAAGCTTTATAAACGTAGACTTTCCGCAGCCATTTTCACCCATCAGACGAACCATCTGTCCTTTTTGCAGACAGCAGGAAACTTGTGTTAAGGCAGGTGCACCGCTTGCATAAGAAAAACAAACTGAGTCGAACTCGATTGATTCAACATCTGTTAATGGCTCTGCTTTCTGGCGTGGCTCTAATTTGCACACTTTATCTACATTTTCAAAGCTTACCTGTGCACGCATAATTTGCCGCAGCAATTCCTGCGCATTCTGACCCTGCGAATTGATTACCGTTGACAACATCGTAAAAAAGATCAAATTCCCAATTGATCCGCCCCATGAGGGAATTAACAACAAAACAGACAACAGCATAGTAGATATCGTGTTGTAGTGTTCTGACAGCTTGGCCCAAAACATCATCAGGCGATCTTCTTTTTTTGCAGTCTGAATGAAATCACCTAATTTTTCTGCTGTTTCCTGCTGAAAGTAATCGAGCACATCGTTTGTCTGGACAAGTGTCATTGAGTCAATATACTGATTGCAGACGGCATGGCACTGTTTCATTTTCTGATTTGTCTTGCCTGCCTTTTGTGAAATTCGCTTTCGCCCCAAAAATGACACATACCAGCCAAGACCAACTGAAAATACCAAAAAAACTGCAAATTTTATGCTAAATGCAAAGGCCAATACCATACATACAATAGTTGTCAATACCGCACTGATAAACGACGGTATATGATGACCTGTCACACGAAATACATCAAGCACATCAGCATACATTGTATGCTTTAACACCTCTGCACCAATCTTATCGGCATCTGATAAAGAAGCGGCCGCAAGTGCTGCCTCCATCTTGAGTGTCAAATCTCTCATACAAAGGCCGCCTAACTTATCTAGCAGCAAACCATCTAATTTCCAACCAGGTATTAAACCCCATGCATAATAAAAATGCTGCGAATGCGGCAAGCAAAAAAAGAAGTTCTTTCTGTCCAAGACTGTTCGCCTGTGAGATACGGTCTACCAGAAAGCGCATTCCACACGGAATCAAAAGGTTGCTCACGGTCACTGCCGCCATGATCACAAATGACATCACAAAAAGCTTTTTATATGTGATAATCATTTTTTTGTAATAGGTCATTATCAATTTCATTATTTCATTTATCCCTCAATATTTTCTATTGCATTTTGCATATTTATGATATCATTTATCTGCCATAATCCAAATGATATATTTGGACTTTATTTTTTATTTTTTTCCTTTT
>CABRZK010000458.1 GCA_902475415.1 uncultured Eubacterium sp. | reverse complement strand
AGGAGCAATGTGCGGTTTTCCTGATACCCGACCGCCGCCACGTTTGGCATGGCCTTTCTCCAATAAATGTGCCAGCTGATAACGATTTTTACTGTGTACAGTCATTTCAAGAGAATGGCTGTTTTCCTTGGTCTTCTTCGTTGCCCAGCTTTTTGCATATTTTCCGGTGTCCTTCGGAGCATTGGCAGAGATCTCATTTTTCACTTGCGTTGCAGACTTCCGAACTGCTTTTTTCATAGCGGTATCTGCAAGGTCTGCATACTCCTGCAAGCCCTGCATGATTTCCTCCGCAAGATCGTCAATACTGGTCATTTTGCCCTGCCTTTCTGGCTTCTGCAGTAAGTTTCAGATAATCCTTGTGCAGATAATCCGGTGTAACACTGGTGATGTTGTATGTAACATCCCGAAACAAGATTCGGTTGCCTGTTACAGACGGCATCCAGTGCTGGTTTTGCCGAATGAGGAATTCCAGCGTCTGTGTTTCTTTGGTCACACCAGCGTCCGTATGCTCCGCAGAAGCTTTCAAAGTCACTTTTGCCCAGCAGGAAAAGGCTTCGTCCCACACAGCGGTGTGATTTCCGATTTCATCGGTAACGACACGATTCACCAGAAAGGTGATTCGCTGATTCAAAGTTCCGATTTCCATTACATCACACCCTCTCGCTGTGCAAACAGCATGGCACGAAGTGTTAATGTCAGCTTGGAAAAGTCTGCGGTATTGCGGTTTTCATAGAGATAAGAAACTGTGTAGAGCATTGCTGTCCGCACCACATCTTCGTTCTCCGAAAAGCGTTCCTCGTCCATTCTTCCTACATCCATTATCAGCTGTTTTGCAGTTGAAATAAGAGAGAGAAGCAATGTATCATCATCTTCAAAATCAACTCGCAGATACTGCTTGACTTCCTGTAAAGTTACCACCCACTCCAACCCCTTTCTCTAATCACGCTTTCTTGATAGTGAGTGTCTTGATCGCTTCCGGGAGAATCAACTTGCCGTCCAGTCGCTGACTTGCAAGGAAACCAACCTGACCTGTCATAGCAAAGAGTTCATTCAGTCTCTTGAAGGAGCGTCCCTGTCTGTCGGCTACCCAGTAATAGCTAAAGTCACCGAATGCCATGCACTTGTTGCCTGCCTTGATTTCCGGCACATAGCTGGATGTCTTGTAAGGACGATTGAGGATTGTATCCGGAACACCAGCCTGCACAGACGGACTCCAGATGTAATTGCCTGTGTTGTCCTTCAACTTGCGAAGTGCCTTAACCGTAGAATCATTGAGCACCCACACCGCCTTTTTGCGGTACGGGCTTCTCAGAGAATAGAAGAGTTCCATCACATCATCAAATGTAATGCTTGCACCTGTGGTGGAAGTGCCGTCTTCCGCACCGCCTGTAGCATTGAAAATGCCGGTCGGTTTTCCCTTGCCGTCACCAACGAAAAACGCCTCTTCTTCCTTTGCACCGATTCTTCTTGCAAACTCTTTTGCAATATAGGACGGCAGGTCAAAAGCAGCATCATTCAGCAGTTCCTCAGAGATCTTAATTGCTGTGCCAACCTTGTACGCACCGAGGGAAGCCTGTCCAAAGGTATCGTCAGACAGCTTATATGCGTCCTCCTCATCCATCCAGGCAGCTTCGCCCTTAGAAGTAACGATGGGAATCTTTCGATCACCAGAGGAAGTTTTGATGACGGTTGCCAGCTGCCGGAAAATGTTTTCTTCGGTCAGGGCTTCCACCAGTTTTCGTTCGTGAGGTAGCAGTGTGCCGCC
>CABRZK010000457.1 GCA_902475415.1 uncultured Eubacterium sp. | reverse complement strand
CCTTGGCGACTGCCGCGATAACTTGAGAAACTCGCGGAGCGTGTTTCTCATAGTTTGCTTATGGGTCTGAGGCTGAGCTTTCCGAATAGCCGCATTCTGACTGTATACTTCTGTTCACCGCATATCTTACTTCGACCTATGCAACTGTCCATGAAAACTCACCTCCGTTTAACTTTCAAATTTCGTCAATGATTGACCACTTATAGAAGTGGGGAATCTCGCATAGAGATAATCCTTTTGAATAATAACAGAAAAATCTGGAAAAGACAACCCCCCCTAAAAACAATTTTTATGGTAAAGGTTTCTTTGTTTTTTTGAAATTTTATTTGGCGGATACGCCATACTGACGAAATGCGTAGCATTTTGGAGGTTGGCTCTGAACAGTTACGAAAATATATAAATTTTCGATTACCATTAGCTGAACATCAGACGTGAACGTTACGCAGGCGCATGCCAGAGAAGTTATTATGTCGCTGCGGTTATACCTCAATATCAAAATGGGCATTTTACATTGTATTTTCCGATTGCTATACTCATAGTAAAAGTGAAGATAATAACGTTATATTTGACAATGAATCATGGGGGATGAGTATGAATCAGAATTTATATCCGCATCTTTTTCAGCCGCTGACAGAGGTGACGGAAAGCGACTGGCAGAAAGTGATCAATACCAATCTGACCGGCGTCTTTTATTGTATGAAATATGAACTTCTGCAGATGCAGAAACAGGGAAGAGGCGCCATTGTTAATAATGCATCTATCGGTGGACTTAGGATGGCACCGGGATTTGGTGCTTACGGTCCATCAAAGGCCGGAGTGATCGCCATTACCCAGACGGCAGCTCTGGAAAATGCAGACAAAGGTATCCGTGTCAATGTAATCTGTCCGGGACCGACGGAAGGAACCGGACTCATGCAGGATAGTATTGATGCCGGTGCGCAGGATGCGGAATTTCTGAAAAATCATATTATACCTATGAAAAAAATGGGAAGCATGGAAGATGTTGCGAATGCAGTGGTATTTCTGTGTTCCGAGATGGCTGGGCATATCACGGGAATGGCCATGCCGGTATTGTGGATAAGCACCGCCCGATTACAGAGTGTACAGATGAGTGGTGGGATGAGATTATCGCCATTGACCAGAGTTCTCTGTTCTACATGATGAAGGATACGATTCCTCATATGATGGCGGCCGGCAAAGGCTCGATCATCAATGTTTCTTCCATCGGCGGTGTGTTCGGCAACGGTGGTATTTCATATTCAGCAGCAAAATCAGCGGCACTGGCCATGACAAAGAATGTGGCTATTCAGCTGGCACCGAATGGTATCCGCTGCAATGCCGTTTGCTCGGGACCAACACCGCTGAATACACCGGAAAAAGTTGCTGAGTTTTCTACATGGTTTGCTGAACGCTGTGCACAGCATATGGATATGTCTCTGCCAGAATCCAGTGTGGAGGATCAGGCCAATGTTATCCTGTTTTTCGCAGAGGACGCATCAGCCGCAGTGACAGGTCAGTATCTGATTGTGGACCATGGTACAACATTATAAAAATAAAATCATTCATACCTGAATGCTAAGAGAAGGGGCTGCCTCAAAGTGAGACAGCCCTTTGCGGCATGTTAGCCGTAGATTCGGGAAAAAAACATGTCATAAACAATATGATCCGGTTCGGTATCTGTTTGCTTTTGTGACGAAGGTTGTGCTAAATCTTCTGAGGTGATAATGGCTTCTTTTTCTTTGTTTAAATTTAATTTACCGTCTTTGCTTTTAATTTTAAGTTC
>CABRZK010000456.1 GCA_902475415.1 uncultured Eubacterium sp. | reverse complement strand
TGCTGTTTTTATCATAAAAGCACCTCCAAATACTGCCGCAGAATTTTTTCTACCCGGAACATACCGGCATACCGCATCAATGTCCGCAGGTCTTTGTCTTTTCTTCTGGCATACATCTTTAATGCCCCTTGAAAAGTCTGCATCTCCATGTTGTTCCTGCTGCGGAGCAGGTCGCAGATGGTGCGCTCCAGGTCATAGACAGGAACTGTATGCCCAAATGGTGTCTGAGCCGTTGTCAGGCCCACCCCATGCAGTTCCGCCTTAATGGTGAATACCTGTACGCCCTCTGCTTTCAGCTTGGAGGGATTATATCCGGTCTTGACTGTGACCGTATATTCCAGCGGCTCGCGGTCTGTCAGATCGTGAAAAAATAAAGCTGTCTCATGGGAAAACACTGCCTGTTCGACCCGCAGATGAAGTAAGTACATGGCATCGACCCAGGCATCCTTGGAAAGATAAATTCCATGCGCGACCCGCTCCAATTCCCGTGAGTGCACATAATCATAAAAAACAGGCTTAGAAATACCAGCAGATACTACTTGAGCTGTTCGCAGCATCCCATCCTGTGTTTCCAGCAGCTGATCCAGCTGTTCAAATTGTCCCACCGTACCACTTCCTTTCACACTAATATTATAAGCAATATTAGTTCAAAAGTAAAGTGATGAAAATTCGGCATAATTTTACCGACAGCTTAACGTTCAACAGTTTTGGAAATATGAAGTGGCAGCAAAATAGACAACCTCAGCTGCCCATTTCATCACGATATGAAATAATCTGCTTCTTTTTCTGTTTGGCACACCGTAACGTTGTGGCTGCTCCGCCCCAATCATGGAGAACATAGGCCACCACTACATCGGCGGACTCTACCATCCAGCGATTTCTATGAGAAATCGAAAAACGGCGCGGTACGTTTTCCAGCGGTGGATACACGGTACTGTCATAGCCAGAAACATCCCGGCCAGTGTTCAAATATGCCAATACAAGAACCAGCTCGATTTGCGGATACTTTTTCTTTTGTTCCCGTAAAATAGACGCTGCTAAACTGTCGAACTCTCCATATCCTCCAAGATAAAAAGTTGTTGCTCCTTGCTCAATTAGGTCTTGTGTTACATTGCGAAGCCAATTCGCAATATTGTCTGCCTTTGTGATTTGCGAATGGCCACAAAAAGTTACGTTCATACGATGGCACCCCTATTACCATCATACTGCAAATAGCTCTATTAGTACAGGTACAGGGACTAATTTTAGCAAAACTGCCCATATACTAAATATAGTACAGTCACAGGGGCGGTGTATAGAATGAAGCTAAACGAGGCGGTAAGCAAACGTCTGTTAGAATTACTAGATGAAAGAAAAATGACACAATATCAACTGTATATGAAAAGCGGTGTTCCCAAGTCTACGATTGGAAATGTCATCAACTGCTCGTATGATTCGGTTAAGCTACGGATCATTCATGAGATGTGCCAAGGAATGGGGATTGGGATAGATACCTTTTTTGCATCGCCGCTTTTTCAAGAAGATAACCTAGAACCATAAAACCTCCGACGAAATTCGTCGGAGGTTTTCATATTATCCATAAACCAAATCTTGAATGATAAACTTCAAGTCCTGTACCTTGCCCAGTAGCCAGATTGCAGCCATTGGCAAACCATAGGGACTAATGAGAAATGCTATCACCAGCAGGATAATGCCGTTTTGCAAGGAGTAAGTAATCAGAACTGCCACACCCAGCAGGGCAACCACCATGCTGATAAGCCCCAGCACCAAACCGGAGACATAGACAATCCC
>CABRZK010000455.1 GCA_902475415.1 uncultured Eubacterium sp. | reverse complement strand
ACAACTACAATATCATATGTCTCCTCTACTACCGGCATTTTATTTCCTCTTTTCCTGATTCATGTACGCTCAGAATGATCGAAACGGAAAAGTTTAAGCGTACATATGTCCTGCTATCTTTTAATCATATCAGAAAACTGGTTGAAATAAAACAATACGACAGAGAAAAATGAAAAAACCGTTGATCACATACCTTTCCTGTCATCTGGATCATAATCAGTGCATAGTCATCTTCCCCGGTCAGCCGCACAAACGTTTCACCGGAAGTAATCAGTGTCATCTTTTCTGTATTTAGGATAACATATATGTTTAGATTTATAAACATATCGTAAACCAATATTTATTTATATAAACTTCTTGAACATTTCAATATAACGGAAATATCACAAGATGATGGAAGCGGGTAAAGAGAAATCCGTTTTCTGCTCCCAAAAAAGAAAAAACAGAGAATCCTGAACATTTCTCATGCTTCTCTGCTAAATTTTTCTAAAACAACTCAAATATCTTTAAATTGATTAGCGCATTGTTTCATCCGGCATATACACTTCATAGGTGACTGTATTGTCATCATTTAACGTGTACACACCTAATCGAACACTTTCCAGTGAATCTGCGCTTGTGACATCCTGAATTGCTTTTTCTCCGGCTTTCAGACCTGTAACATCAACCGTTCCTTCCTCACCTTCTGCATTTGTAAACGTAACGGTACCGTCACTGTTGACTGGCAGTACCTGTGTTTCCAGCTGTTTTGCATGGTTGATCAGGAAATCATTTACATCCGTTGCTTTCAGTGCCTGTGCAATATAATCCATGGATTGCGTCATCTTCATCTGTGGAAGCAGAATTTCCGGTTGCAAGTTCCTGTTTCATTTTTTGAATCTGTTTGTCAGCAACATCCGGATCTGCTTGTTTTGTATCCAGCGGGAGTTCGAACAGTGCATTTGTTCCGGTATAGTTTTCCGTCTTCTGATATACACCCGTTTTCTCATCCATTGTAAATGCTTCGCCTTCTTTTCCAAATGCGTCCACAATGCCAATCTGTACACCCCGGTCTGAAAATATCTCCAGATCATCGCATTCCATCAGCTCATATAAGATACCATCTTTCTGGAAAGAACAAAGTCCCGTATGCAGCGTTCCGTTATTTGCCATTTTCCAGTCCACACCATTGATCAGCGGTGATACACACAGATTTTCATCTCCGATGCTCTGTCCATCAGTACGTGAGACTGCAAGAGCTGCGTAGGTTTTTTTATCATTTAACTGCTGCTGCACATCAGTTGTTACATATGGGGACAGATTACTTCCGGATACCAGGCCTAATAATCGGATATCGTATCCATTGCTGCTCTGTGTATCACCGATTACCACGGCATTTTTACTGTCAAATGCCTTTGCCAGTGCATTTTCTGCTCCACCGATTTCGGATGCAACCTGTGACGGATTCAGATAATGATACGCGGCAAAGCCTGTCACTCCACCTGCTCCGATGATGCATACTGCCATTGCAGCAGCGACCGCCTTTTTCATACCATACGTTTTCTTTGTTTTCATGAATCGTTCCTCCTTCGAACATGTTTCCAGAATTCGACGATTCAATTCCGGATCCGGTTCAGATTTGGCTTTTAACTGTTCATATAAAAACATATCTAATTTGTCATCCATTGATATACGCCTCCAATTCCTGACCTAATTTCTTTCTGGCAGCGGCAAGTCTGCTCTTTACGGTTCCAGCCGGAATATGCAATGTATCTGAAATATCTCCTACCGATAGTTCTTCCATATAGTATAGGATTG
>CABRZK010000454.1 GCA_902475415.1 uncultured Eubacterium sp. | reverse complement strand
CCATGTGCTGGCGGTACTTATAAAATTGATGAATTAGCTTATGAACATGCAAAAAATGACGTGGGCGGTATCCGGCATCCGGCCAGCCTTGGTATTATCATGAGCTATAAACTTGGAAAAGAATTAAATATTCCGGCATTTTTTGTAAATCCTATGCCAACAGATGAATTGTGTGATATGGCACGTGTGACAGGAATTCCTGGTATTTATCGTCCGGCAAAATCACATCCGCTGAATCAGAAACAGGTAGCAATTCATCACAGTGAGCTGATGGGCAAAAAGTATGAGGATTGCAATTATATCATCCTCCATCTGGGCGGTGGTACAAGTATTACCGCACATCAGAAAGGAAAAATGATTGATGGAAACCGTGCAGGAGATGGACAGGGACCAATTTCGCCGAATCGTTCCGGTGATCTGTGTGTAGATGATGTAATCAAGTGTATTAAGAAAGGTATTTCTCCGGAAGAGGCAAAAGACTATGCTTCCAGCAAAGGTGGTCTGCTGGCATGGTGCGGTACGGATGATCTGCGTGAAGTAAAAGCGATGATTGCTAATGGCGATAAAAAAGCAGAGTTGGTTTACAACGCAATGATTTATTCTATGGGAAAATGGACCGCAATGATGGCCGGTGCGCTGAAAGGTCAGGTAGATGCTATCCTTCTGACCGGCGGTATGGCAAGAGATACGGAACTTTGTGATAAATTATCAGAGTATATTTCCTGGATTGCACCAATTTATAATTATGCCGGCAGTTTTGAAACAGAAGCACTTGGTTTTGGCGCAATCCGTGTCCTGACAGGGGAAGAGAAAGCCAAGACTTATACCGGAAAACCGGTATGGGATGGTTTTTCGTGGGACAAATAAGTTTACATCAAATGTGAGCTGACTCCCGCCTTTATAAGCGGTGAGCAACAAATTTATAGAATAATGATTATGGGGAGGTGAACAAAATGGGAGTTCCACTTTTTACCACAGAATGCCCGCAGGGTGTTTGCCAGATTGCATTTGAAATTACAGAAGATATGATCAATGAAACCGGACATATGAGCATTGGCACTCTGGCACGACAGATGCAGCGTGTTACAGAAATCCACTTTAATCAGGAGGCAGGGCTTACCGGGGAGGAGTTACTGGCCAAAGGATTAAGCTGGGTGATTTCATGGACAAATATTGAACTGGTGCGTTTACCGGAGAAAGGGGAGCAGGTGATTCTGCGCATTTGGCCGGGTAAAAACAAGGTGAATCTATATTCACGGATTTATGCAATGTATACAGCTGATGGAGAGTCACTGATGACGACATCGTCGCTGTTTTTATTGATGGATCAGAATACAAGAACAGTAGCTGCACAGCCGGAAGAGATGAATATTTTGAATCCGATTGTTGTTCCCGTAGAGCCGAACCTTCCGAAATTGCAGCAGCGTTTTCCGGCTGTTTACAGAAATCAGATGCAGCGGACAGTATCCACAGAAGAAATCGATTACAATGGTCATTTAAACAATTCAAAATATCTGGACTGGGTAGAAGAGCTGTTGGATAGTGACTTTTATACGGAGAAGACACCAAAAACAATCTGGGTACAGTATGTAAAGGAATTGCGTGAAGGAGAGACTGCCAAATTACGTTATACATGGGAAGATGAAGTTATGTATGTAAGAGGTATACATAATGGAGAAGATTCTTTTCTGGTTAAAATGGAATTTTAAGCCAAGGTAATTAGGGAAAGCGGTTGATTTCATATGTGTTCGCAGTATGTGAACAACAGAATTGTGAGCAGATTTGAAAAGCCGAAAA
>CABRZK010000453.1 GCA_902475415.1 uncultured Eubacterium sp. | reverse complement strand
GAAAACATCCGTGTGCAGACAATTGAGGGCAGAATCCAGAAAGCCCGTGAGGGAAAATGGAATGGCGGTTTTGCTCCTTATGGCTACAAGCTGGAAAAAGGGCAACTTTTCATCAATGAGGAAGAAGCAGCGGCAATCCGCGTGATTTTTGACCAGTATGTGCATACGGATACCGGTGCAAACGGTCTTGCAAAATATCTCGCGACCCACGGAATTTACAAAATCCAAAGGCAAAACGGAAAAAATCCCTTATTCGATGCGGCACTGATCCGCAGAATTCTGAAAAATCCGGTTTACTGCGGGAAAATCGCCTATGGCAGACGTCGGACGGAAAAGGTGCATGGCACCCGAAATGATTACCGGTTGGTAGAACAGGACGATTATCTGCTGGTAGATGGTCTGCATGAGGGAATCGTTTCCGAAGAACTATGGCATGAGGCACAGGTTAAGCTGCTGGCACAAGCAGAAAAGTACGAACACATCAACAGGGGCAAGGACACCAAAATTCATTTGCTGTCCGGTATTGTAAAATGTCCGGTCTGCGGTGTGGGAATGTACGGAAACAAAAGCATCAAACACAAGGCGGACGGCTCAAAATACAAGGATTTTTATTACTATGGCTGTAAGCACCGTGCGATGACGCGCAGTCATAAATGCGACTTCAAGAAGCAGATCAATGAAGAACTGCTGGACAGCGCCGTTGCGGAGGTTATCGGAAAACTGGTAAGCAATCCGAAATTCGCCGCCATGATGCAGGAAAAGATCAGCATGAAAGTGGATACCTCTGCCATTGAGCAAGAGATCGCTGCACATGAAAAGCAGCTTCGCCAGAGCTATTCCGTAAAGGAGCGGCTAATGGATGAGATTGATTCCCTCGACCCGGACGACAAGCACTACATCAAACGCAAGGCAGACCTTGATGACCGGCTTTACAAGATGTATGATAAGATCGAGGATACAGGAAACCAGCTCGTTGCCGCCAGAGCCAAGAAGATGGCAATTGAGGCGGAAAAGCTGACAGGCGACAACATTTACAAGGTGCTGATTTACTTTGATAAGCTTTATTCCGTCATGGACGATCAGAAAAAGCGGCAGCTTATGGAATCGCTGCTTTCCGAAGTCCAGATTTATGAGGAACGGCAGCCCAACGGTCAGTGGATCAAGTCCATCAAATTCAGGCTTCCAATCGTTGCGGAAGATATGAGTTTGGACGATGATGCATATATTGACGGCGTTCTTCCGTCTTGAAAAGCGCCCCGAAGGGTGAGCGCAGCCGCATGACTTGTCATGCGAAAACGGGGTTTGGGGAAGATTTTCCCCAACAAGCAAAGCGCCTCTGGATAACCAGAGGCATTGCTTGCCATGATTGCAACAAATACCTCTAAAGTGTCGTGAATTTGATATTATCGGTATTCAATGGTAAATAAGAATGATTGGCTTGCTTGCTGTGCGCATCCCGCATAGCAGGTGAGCTTCTTTTTGTACATGAGATTTTGGGAAAAGAGAGCAACAGAAAAGCGGCTTGAAATTCATGGATACAAAGTGATTTCTTTCGATTATAAAGATGGATAGGAGCCAATAATGGCTTGCAAGGGAAAACAAAAGAATAATACAAAGAATTGAAATGGAAGTATCAAAAAATACAGTTTTTTACGTCTTAGAAGTGAAGGATGAAGTGCGCGGATACAATTTGAAAAAAGTGAGGAGGGACGATGATGAAAAGATTTGCGGGGATGATGGGGGCGCTGCTTCTTGTGCCGACGCTGGCATTGGCAAGCGGCGACATGGTGTCCATTTCCGAACTG
>CABRZK010000452.1 GCA_902475415.1 uncultured Eubacterium sp. | reverse complement strand
CGTTGTCCAGCAGATACCATCCGGAAATATCTACTGCCTGAGTGCCAATGTTCATGATTTCCACCCAATCGGTTGTGTCACCATTGGACTCGACCTCGTTAATCACAACGGTTGGAGCATAATATGCATTGGCTGTTCCTTTTGTCTCCTTGGTCAGGCGAAACTCACCCGTGCCATCGGGATAACGCCCGTAAGATGCTTTAGCCGGGTCACCATCATAGGATGCGTGTTCCGTCCAGCTGTACTCATCCAGCAATTTTCCGCCTTTATCGTACAATCGGATAGAATCACCGGAGCCGATGCCAATTGCCTCTTCAAATGTACCATCTGCAAAACTTTTTGTCTGGTCATCATAAACCAGTCCATTACTCTTGGCATCCACTACCATTAGTTTGCCTGCAGCAATTGTGCTCCCATCTGGAAAACGCCAACGGTGATCATCGGAATTATCCCGCAGTTCGAATCCGGAAATATCCAGCGTTTCTGCGCCGGTATTCATCAGTTCCATCCAATCGTCGGGGCTGGAATTGATTTCGTTAAGCACCAGTGATGGTTTGGCTGAAGGCTCAGTCTGTTCTGGCTTGGACGGTTCCGGCGCAGTCGGCGCTGCATTTGCTGTTCCGGGCGTAGATTCTGCATCAGAAAAATTGCTATCGGTCTGCCGTGACCATGTGCCGGCTGCTACGCTAGTATAGGCATAGCTGTCAATTTCCGTGCTAGCAGCATCATACAGAATTGCCGTATCCACCTTTCCAAAACCGAAATCAAAGTTTTTCGTTTCTTCCAGAACCAGAAATGCGCCGGGTTCTAGAATGGTTCCCTTTGCCAGAGGAGTAGTTTTGCCCTCTGTTTTCCGTTCCTCACCCTTGTCATCGGTCAGATACCAGCCAGAGATATCCACCGCTTCTGTACCAATGTTGGTAATCTCCACCCAGTCGTTGCCTTTATTCGGCGCATCCGATTCTACTTCATTGATGACAATGGATGGTTGCCCTGCCTGTGGTTTCGATACAATATCTGCCCCCAGCGCCTGCAAGGGTATCAGCATGGTCGCTGACAGAAATGCACATAGCATTCTTACTGCTCGTTTCATAATTATCCTCCTCGTAAACGAATCTAAAATAGTCTATAATCCATTTATTATAATGTTAGAGGGATAATGTAAAATCCACAACCAATTACGTGTAAAATATCTGTCAATTCTGTCCCATCCGTAATTCATTCAATGCTTCTTCAAAAAGTTATCAGACAGGTAACTACTTTACCGATTACGAATACAAAAACAATCTGACCGGTGATATCAATCTTTAGTCAGATTGTTTTATAAGAATGTGAGCTTTAATATTTTCTTTCTTCTTTAGCGCTATAATCATTTTTCAGCTCTGCGGCAATCCTTTTACTCCTGACGGTTCTGGCGCATCATCTAATCAACGGAGCCTTGATTGCCGCAATACAGGGCAACACAAGATTCAGCAAAATAAGCGAATACAGATTGAACGTCCGTGCAGACAGAAGCGTATTTATGACCATCCACAACACCCGTCCACCAGTGAACGGAAAAATAAATAGCCAGTTTTCGGCGAACTTTTCAATGGCATCCGCCTCACGTTGCCCCAGCGTATACTTTTCTTTTTCTGCTTTTTTCTCCTCTAAAGATTTCATTGAATATCTTACCGTCTTTCAAGAACAGAATACGTTCACAGAAAGACGCACTAAACGGGTCATGTGTTACCATCAAAATAGTTGCCTGCATTTTCTTATTTATGTCAGCCATTGTTTCCAGTAACAACCTGGAAGCTTTTGAGTCCAAAGCTC
>CABRZK010000451.1 GCA_902475415.1 uncultured Eubacterium sp. | reverse complement strand
CCAACCCTTTTTCAGATTCGTGTTTTTTCAAAATCCGGCTTTATAATCAAAAAAGTACTCATCTCAGACACCTAGTATCTTTTACGCAAAAAAACCAGATACCATTTTCGAATGATATCTGGCTTTTCTCTTCTTATACATCTCTTATCAGTCTTTCGTTTCCATAATAACAATCCGACCATTTACAAAACTGATCTTCACTTCATCATCCACAAACTGGTTGCTCACCGTCAGACTGTCGCACGGCATCAGATCATGATGATTGAGTGGCCATTTCGTACCCTCCAAACTGAAATCATAAATCTCACCTTCCAAAGAAAATACAGAAAGATATGGTCCGTATGCTTCTGACTTTTTCAGCACACAGGATTTATTCGTTACCCAGATTTTATTTTTCTCATCCAGAATGCAGGCATTTACTCCGGCATCACATGCCACACTAAGTGTCTGGACATTCGCCCACAAATGATCGATTCTTCCACCGGTTGCCCCAAGAAGGATCATCTCTTTGCTTCCCAATGTAATTCCCAGCCGAAGAGCAATCTCTGTATCCGTCGCATCCTTAACCGGATTATATTCCCGGATCGGAATATTCGTCTCCTTGCGATAGTAATCAATCACCTTTGGATCAATACTGTCAAAATCCCCAACAATATACTGAGGCTCAATCTTATGGTTATACAGATACTCAAGCCCCTTATCTACTGCGATAATATAAGCCTCCGGATTTGCTTCAAGAACCTTCTCTGCAAATCCCTCGTCAAGCATTCCCCCACTGATAATGACTGTCTTACTCATAATTCTTTAAAATCTCCATCAATTCTCTTGTGTTTTCTCCTGCATTCCCTTTGAATACAGCTGATCCCGCAACAATCACATTTGCTCCCGCATCCAGTGCTTCTTTCACATTGAATGCATAAATTCCTCCGTCAACCTGAATATCAGTCTCAAGTCCACGTTCATTCAGCATTGCCCTAAGTGTTCTGACCTTATCCAGCATCTCAGGAATCAGCTTTTGTCCGCCAAATCCTGGATGGACTGTCATCACAAGGAACATATCCACTTCACCAAGGAATTCCTTCAGGACCTCCACCGGTGTATCCGGTGAAATTGCCAGTCCTGTCTTCATGCCACACGCTTTGATCTTGTCCAGAGTCGCACGTATATCCTTGCATGATTCATAATGTACAGTAAGAATATCCGCTCCTGCCTCTGCAAATGCTTCCACATAACGGATTGGTTCCGTAATCATCAGATGCGTATCTATCACCTGCTTTACCGCCGGTTTGATTGATGCAAGCACAGGCATTCCAAAAGAAATACTCGGTACAAACACGCCATCCATCACATCAAAATGTAAATATACCGCTCCATTTTCCTCTGTCTGGCGGATACCTTCTTCCAGATTACAAAAATCTGCCGATAAAATAGATGGTGATAATTTATATTCCATTTTAGTTTAGTACCTCCTTTTTTCCTTCTGTTCCAGTTCCCGATACATCTCACAATAATCTTCATACCGCACCGGATGCACTTTTCCCTCTTCCAGAGCCTCTTTTACCAGACACCCCGGTTCACTGATGTGATTACACCCCTGAAACCTGCAGCCTCCCTGATACTGATCAAACTCCGGAAAATAATATTTCAATTCTTCCTTGCCAAAATCATTGGTATACAGTGACGAAAATCCCGGTGTATCCATGATATAGGAATCCTCGTCGATCGGGATCAGTTCTGAATGGCGGGTAGTATGTTTTCCCCGCTCGATCTTTCTGCTGATACTTCCGGTCTCCATATTGACATTTTCCTGAAGACAGTTGATCAGA
>CABRZK010000450.1 GCA_902475415.1 uncultured Eubacterium sp. | reverse complement strand
GTCTCTATAAGTTTCTCAAAAAGCTGTACACCTTTTTCTTCCGCAGGAGCAATATGCGGTTTGCCGGATACACGTCCACCGCCACGCTTGGCGTGCCCCTTTTCCAAAAGGTGTGCCAGCTGATACCTGTTTTTAGAATGAACAGTCATTTCAAGAGAATGGCTGTTTTCCTTTGTCTTTTTGGCAGTCCAGCTCTTAGCATACGCTCCTGTTCGCTTTGGAGCATTGGCGGATATTTCATCTTTTACAAACTTTGCAGTTTTTCTGACCGCCTTTTTCATTGACGTATCTGCAAGGTCAGCATAATCTGTCAGACCTTTCATAATCTCATCAGCCATTGCATCAATTGAAGTCATCGGAAGCACCTGCCTTTCGTATTTCACCCTCGATTTTCATGTAGTTGTTGTGGTCGTATAAAGGAGTAATTCCGGTGACATTGTAAATGTTGTTCCTGAAAAGAATACGGAAATTGGTGCTGTTGATATTCAGCGATGCAGGACTTTGACGAACGAGAAATTCAAGCTTCTGTACCTCTTTGGTAACTCCTGCATCCGTGGTTTCACTTGCTGTTTTTACAGTCACCTTTGCCCATAGGGAAAATGTTTCTTCCCATTTGGTGATGTGGTTTCCAATCTCATCAATAAAAATTCTGTGTTCCAGAATAGTGATTCGCTGATTCAAAGTTCCGATTTCCATTACATCACACCCTCTCGCTGTGCAAACAAAATTGAACGAAGATTCAGCGTTAGCTTTTGATAATCGGGATTACTTCGATTTTCATAAAGATACCCAAGTGCGAAAAGCATCGCAGTCCGCACAGTATCTTCATTTTTTGTAAAGTTGTCCTCGTCCATTCTGCCAACGTCCATCACCAGATTTTTTGCTGTAGAAAGCAGATTTTGAATCAGACTATCGTCCTCTTCATAATCCACTCTCAGATAATTTTTCGCCTCTTTCAGCGTAATCATAGCATCACGCTTTCTTGATGGTGAGTGTCTTAATAGCTTCCGGAAGAATCAACTTGCCATCCAAACGCTGACTTGCAAGAAAACCAACCTGTCCGGTCATAGCAAAGAGCTCATTCAGTCTCTTGAAAGAGCGTCCCTGTCTGTCAGCTACCCAGTAATAACTAAAGTCGCCGAATGCCATGCATTTGTTGCCTGCCTTGATTTCCGGCACATAGCTGGATGTCTTGTAAGGACGATTCAGAATGGTATCCGGAACGCCAGCCTGCACAGACGGACTCCAGATGTAGTTTCCTGTGTTGTCCTTCAGTTTTCTGAGAGCCTTGACAGTGGAATCATTGAGTACCCACACCGCCTTCTTGCGGTACGGACTTCTGAGGGAGTAGAAAAGTTCCATCACATCATCAAATGTGATGCTTGCACCTGTGGTGGAAGTGCCGTCTTCCGCACCGCCTGTAGCGTTGAAAATGCCGGTCGGTTTGCCCTTGCCGTCACCAATGAAGAAAGCCTCTTCTTCCTTTGCACCGATTCTTCTTGCAAACTCCTTTGCAATGTAGGACGGCAAATCAAATACAGAATCATTGAGAAGTTCCTCAGAAATCTTGATTGCTGTTCCCAGCTTATATGCGGAAAGCGATGCCTGCCCAAATGTATCATCAGAAAGAGAATACTGCTGTTCCTCGTCCATCCAGACAGCCTCGCCCTTGGAAGTCACAATCGGAATCTTGCGATCACCGTTGGAAGTTTTAATGACCGTTGCCATCTGGCGGAAAATACTCTCTTCCTCCAATGCTTCCACCAGTTTTCGTTCGTGAGGTAGCAGTGTGCCGCCTTATCATCTTTCGATGACAGGTTTGCACAAA
>CABRZK010000449.1 GCA_902475415.1 uncultured Eubacterium sp. | reverse complement strand
TCTATTACGAGCCGCACAGGCTAATGCGTTCTGCAATTCCGTAACTACACCAGATATCTCATTAAATGGCTTTGTATACTGATTTGCATAGCTTAACAGACAGGTAAGCTGTCCAACGCTAAGTCCCCCGCCAATGGCAGTGAGTGCACCGCTTAATGCCACGCTTGCATATACAAGGCTGTTGACAAAACTGGTAGACGGATTCGTAATAGAAGAAAAGAGCTTTTAAAGAATATCCCTGTAACTTATCATTTACAGCTGCAAAACGTTCTCCGGCTCTCTTTTCATAGCCAAATGCTTTTACAACCTTTTCTCCTTCAATCATTTCCTCAATTAATGCTGTCTGCTCTCCTCTTGTCTCTGACTGCAATTTAAACATAGAGTAAGTGTGAGTTGCGATAAAACGGGCAACTAATAAAGAAATCGGTGTCAGACAGACAACCAAAAGAGCAATTCCTACATGGATGGAAAAAATAAATCCAAGCGTACCGAGAATCGTCACAACTCCAGTAAAAAACTGGGTAAATCCCATTAAAAGCCCATCGGCAAACTGATCAACGTCGGCAATAACACGACTTACTACATCTCCATAAGAGTGTCCATCAATATATTTAAGTGGCAGCTTTTCAATCTTTTTCATTGCCTCATTACGGATGTCTCTTGTTACATGAAATGTAATGTGGTTGTTACAGATATTCATGATCCACTGTGTGATTCCCGTAAATAAAATAACTGTCGCACCTTTTTCTAATATTTTTGCAATCGCCGCAAAATTTACCTGTCCTTTTTTAATAATAAAATCAATCGCATCTCCGACAAGGATTGGTACATATAATGTACCGGCAACGGTAAGTGCCGCCATAAGAATCGATAAAATCAGAAGGAAACGGTAGTTTTTTAAATAATGCCACACTTTTTTTATTGTGCTTTTTCTTTTGCCGTTTGTATTTTGCTGTGCCATTTACGCTTCCTCCTTCTTAAACTGTGTCTCATAAATTTCACGGTAAATATTACAGGACTTAAGTAACTGTTCATGCGTTCCCTGCCCTGCTATCTTTCCATCATCAAGCACTAAAATCATGTCAGCATTCTGGATGGAGGAAGTTCTCTGTGACACGATAAATACAGTCGGTTTTCTCTTCATATCCTGAATTGCTTTTCGAAGCCTGGCATCTGTTGCATAATCAAGGGCAGATGCACTGTCATCCATAATGAGGATATCTGACTGTGGCACTAACGCTCTTGCTAAAGTAAGGCGCTGTCTCTGTCCACCAGAAAGGTTTTTACCGCCCTGTTCTATCTTCGCATCAAGTCTTCCTTCTTTTGTGTCAACAAATTCCTTTGCCTGCGAGATAGCAAGTGCCTCTTCTATCTGTTCTTCTGTCGCATCCGGGCAGCCAAAAGTCAAATTATCCCGAATCGTTCCGGCAAAAAGCTGCGCCTTTTGTGGAACAACAGAAATTGTGTTTCTTAAAGATCCATAAGTATAATCCTGTATATTTTTCCCTGCAATATCTACCTCTCCCTCACTCACGTCATAAAATCTTGGAATCAGATTGACAAGTGTAGACTTTCCAGAACCAGTACCTCCAATAATTCCAATGGTCTGTCCTGGCATTGCCTTAAAGGAAATATTCTCCACAGCATGATCTCCGCCTCCGGCGTAAGTAAAGGAAACGTTTTTAAATTCTACCGCAGGAGTGGTATTGCCTGCAGCAGCAACTGTTTTTGTTCCTTCTTTCATAGATGGCTCAATATGAAAAACATCCTGAATACGATTAAAACATGCCATCGCTTTTGTCACGGAAATAATGAGGTTTGCCAGCTTGATAAGCTCTACAAGAATCTGGG
>CABRZK010000448.1 GCA_902475415.1 uncultured Eubacterium sp. | reverse complement strand
TCAATTAAAGCAAGTAAACTTGATACCACACGCTCTGTTGCAACAAAGATTACCAAATACAAAAAAGAATGATAGGTCACAACACAGTCTAGTGCCACTTTAATCGTAATCACACTCAAAAGGGTTTTTATTGCACGAATCACAATTAGTGCTGCCATACTACCAAAACGTTTTTTATCACATTGATACAGTTTTCTTAAAAACCACATCATTATTCTTATTGTTTTTCTCATTGTGCCGCCCCCTTTATCAACCTTGTCGTCTTTTCTACATTCATTTTGCTTGTCGTTTCATTTATCGTTGCCTCATTTGAATCTTTCTCATACAAACTTGCCTGCAGCTGATACATTGACGCATATTTTCCATTTGCTCTCATGAGTTCTTCGTGCGTGCCTTCCTCGACAATTTTTCCATTTTCAATATAGCAGATGCGATCTGCCTTTCTTGTTGAATACAGACGATGCGAAATTAAAATCATTGTTCTGTCTTTTCCTGCTGCAAACATGCGCTCATACATCTCTGCCTCTGCCAATGGATCAAGACTGTTTGCCGGCTCATCAAGAATTAACACGCCTGCATTTTCATACAGAACCCGTGCAATGGCTAGCTTTTGGCTTTCTCCTCCTGAAAGCTCAATTCCATCCTCGTCAAATTCCTTTCCTAGCACACTGTCCATTCCTTTTGGAAGCTTTGACACCCGATCCCATAGTCCGCTCTCTTCGAGCACCTGCTGAACCTGCTCTCGATCTACATCACTTTGTATTTCTCTCATTAAGATATTTTCTGCAATTGTGAATGAATAGTGGACTGGTTTTTGCATGACAGTGGCAATGCTACATCGTAGCGACTGTTTATCTAGCTGCTCAATTGGCGTACCATCAACCAATATTTCACCCTCTGTCGGATGATACAGACCTTCAATCAACTTAACTAATGTCGTTTTTCCTGCTCCGTTTTCGCCAACAAATGCAATTCGTTCACCCTTTTTTATGTGCAAACTAATTCCATCTGTCACCTCTCTTGCTGCGTTTGAGCAGTAATGAAAATGTACATTTTGTAAAGTAATCTCATGCATACCTGATGTGATGGGCACCGTACCATTCTCATCTTCTGTCTTGTTTAAAAAATCTTGCAACTTTTCAATATAGAGTGCATGTTTTTTTATCTCACTAAGTTCATTGCTGACCCAGCCAACTGATCCACTCATCGTTGAGCATGCAAACATGACGCTTGTAAATGCTGAGGCTCCCACAGTTCCTGCTGCGATATCTTTTGCCATCAGCAGCGCGCTAAGACCAAAATTCAGCGTAAAAATCTGCATAATATTGAAATCATTCAAATGGGCAACCTGCGGCTGATAGCCTTGAAGCACCTGTTTTACATCACCGACACTCTTATCATATTTCTGAAGAAGGAACCAATTTGCATTTGTCAAACGCGTCATCTCATTATATTCGGGAACATAAAAGATACGCTTGATATAGTCGCGCTTACGCTCATGGCTAATCAATTTTTCACGTTTCTCAACTTCTTTTTGCGCAATCTTGCCGCCAAGCATTGCCCCTATCCATGCCGATACAGCTGCAATCAAAATAAAGCGGATATCCAGTGTTAAAACAAAAAGCATTGTCACTGCAATATTACAAATTCCTATGAGAAAGTTTTCGATACTCTGTAAGAAACTTCCGCTTCTTGTTCCAATCTCCTCTAACACAATTTTATACTGATCATATGTGCTAGCATGATCAAGCTGTTCTAGCGAAAGTGTCTCTGCATGATGAAAAATCTCCGCTCCAAGCTTTTGCTTAATTGTATTATTTTGAATTTCTTTATCACGCCAGTCAATCTTAGAC
>CABRZK010000447.1 GCA_902475415.1 uncultured Eubacterium sp. | reverse complement strand
ATCAGATCCGTCACACTGCCGGTTCCACGGGTGATCATCACACCACCTGCCAGAATAACAACGACTGTAATCGCCGTCGTAAACGCGGTCAGTCCGGAATTGTAACCACCCATATATCGGTAACTGTTCTTCTTTGCATCCAGAAATCCGTCATTTCCTTTTTTGAATTTTTCGTTTTCGATTTCTTCATTGGCAAAGGATTTTACCACACGGATTCCTGACAGATTATCCTCAATCTGACTGTTAATATCTGCAATTTTCACACGGTTCATACGAAACGCGCGTTTCATTTTTTTATTAAACACAAATGCGTAGACCAGCATAAATGGCACTAACACAAATGCTGCCAGCGTCAGTCTCGGACTGATGCTGATCATGATAATAAATGCTCCAAGAATCCGGATCAGTGAAATTACCACATTTTCCGGTCCATGATGTAAAAGCTCCGTAATATCAAACAGATCCGATGTGATACGTGACATCAGTTGTCCGACTTTCTGATCGTCATAAAATCGGAAAGAAAGTTTCTGATAATGTGAAAATATTTCCGCACGCATATCGTATTCGATTTTCGCACCCATCACATGTCCGTAATTTGCAATAAAATAATTACAATAACACTGCACTGCGATTAAAATCAACATAATTACGCCAAGACGCACAATAGTGTGCATGGCCTGTGCACTCTCCCAGTGCACGACTTCTGATGTGATATAACGCACCACCAGCGGAATTACCAGTGAAACTGCTGCCGCCCCGAATGCAAATATCATATCTGCGATAAAAATTCCCCTATACGGTTTATAATAGGAAAACAGTTTTTTCAGATTTTCTCTCATATTTTTATTCCCTTCATTTTTCTGATACACAAATCATAAAATCTGCATATTTCCATGTGTCGCGTAACAACTGATCGTTACAATTCACGCACACTATTCGCAATACATCCATACATATGAACTGCACCAACTAATATACTACACAGCCCCCAAAAAAGTCAAACCCCGCCACTTGACATTCCACCGGAATTGGCGCACTATAATTTCAACACCAGAGATAACGATTATTTTCCGATCTGAATCTACGGTACAATATGCGCCAGATGTGCAAAACACCTGATGCATCCTACAATTTAAAGGAGGTTTTCCTATGACACCAAAACAACAATATTATAAAGTTGCCGCAGAGACGATTCTGAAAAACATTGAACGCCGCGGCTACGAAGGATGTTACTGTGAAACCAGTGAAGAAGCTGTAAAAAAAGCTCTTTCTTATGTAACACCAGGTTCCAGCGTATCCTTCGGTGGTTCCATGACCATGAATGAATGTGGCCTGATGGATGCACTTCTGAAAAGAGAGGACATCACTTTGCTGGATCGCAGCAAAGCCTGTTCCCCGGAAGAAGTCAAAGAAATTTATCACAAAGCACTTTCCTGTGATTACTACTTTATGAGTACCAACGCCATCACATTGGATGGTGAGCTGGTCAATACGGACGGTACCGGAAATCGTGTCGCTGCCCTGATCTATGGACCGGAAAATGTCATTATTATTGCCGGCATGAATAAAGTTGCCACCACTCTGGAAGAAGCTCAGTCCAGAGTAAAAAACATTGCTTCTCCGCCAAATGCCATCCGTCTGGATCGCAATACACCATGCGCACTCACCGGTAAATGTCATGACTGTTTCTCTGAGGGATGCATCTGCAGCCACACTGTTATTACAAGAAGAAGCGCTATCAAAGGAAGAATCAAGCTGATTCTTGTTGGCGAGGAACTAGGATACTAATTCAAGTAAAAATTTTTATTTGCGTGAAAGCGAAAAATCTTTCCTCAATAAGCGATTAAGTGAACGACCGATCTTCACAAGGTTTTGCGC
>CABRZK010000446.1 GCA_902475415.1 uncultured Eubacterium sp. | reverse complement strand
TTCCGCAGATGATATCCGTTATCTGCAGAGTCTGAACATGTTTGATGAGGACTTTTTAAAATACCTCAGCACATTCCGTTTTTCCGGAAGCATCTACGCGATTCCGGAAGGAACCGTTATCTTTCCGCGTGAACCATTCATCAAAGTAGTGGCTCCGATCATGGAGGCTCAGCTGGTAGAAACTGCCATTCTGAATATCATGAACCATCAGAGTCTGATTGCCACCAAGGCAGCCCGTGTCTGCTATGCGGCTCAGAATGACGGTGTCATGGAATTTGGTCTGCGTCGTGCCCAGGGTCCGGATTCCGGTATCTACGGTGCCCGTGCCGCAATCATCGGCGGATGCTGTGGAACTTCCAACGTACTTGCCGGACAGATTTTCAACATCCCGGTAAAAGGCACCCACGCACACAGCTGGATTATGAGTTTTCCGGATGAATACACTGCATTCAAAACATATGCAGAACTTTATCCGAATGCCTGCATTCTGTTGGTAGATACTTATGACACTTTAAAATCCGGTATTCCAAATGCGATCCGTGTATTTCAGGAAATGAAAGATGCCGGCATCGAGCTTCATAACTACGGCATCCGTATGGACAGCGGCGATCTGGCTTACCTGTCCAAAAAAGTACGCAAGATGCTGGACGAAGCAGGTTTCCCGGATGCAATCATTTCCGCATCCAACGACCTGGACGAATACCTGATTGAGACATTAAAAATCCAGGGAGCCAAAATAACTTCCTGGGGTGTCGGCACAAGCCTGATTACTTCCAGAGACTGCCCGGCTTTCGGTGGTGTATACAAACTTGCTGCTATCCGTAATGAAGACGGACATTTTACACCAAAGATCAAACTTTCTGAAAATACAGAAAAAGTAACGAACCCTGGAAACAAAGAAATCTATCGTATCTATGACAAAGAAACAGGAAAAATCCGCGCAGATCTGATCTGTCTGGCAGATGAGACATTTGATGAAAATGAAGATATGGTACTCTTTGATCCGAACGAAACATGGAAACGTACCCGCCTGACCGGTGGTACTTACACTATGAGAAAACTTCTGCTCCCGATTTTTGAAGAGGGAAAATGTGTTTACACCTCTCCAAGCGTCATGGAGATTCAGAATATCTGTACACAGGAAAAAGCAACACTCTGGGATGAAAACATGCGTTTTGTAAATCCGTCCAAGGTATATGTGGATCTCTCTGACAAACTGTACAATCTGAAACAGAAAGTATTCAATGAACTCAGTGCCGCCAAGTATCATTAAAAACCTGTTTAGGTGAAAAGCGAAAAAGCTGGAACCAGAAATCCATGCAGGCACGGACGATTTCCTATCTGCGCTGCGCCGCCTATTTTCGCCTCCTCCCGCGAACTCCCATCCTGCAAAATCGGCAGGATGCTCAAACACACTCCCGGAGGCGAAGCTATGCTCGCTCCGATGACGGAAATCGACCTACCGCCTTGCATCGGATTTCCGGTTCCAGCTTTTTCGCATTTACACCGTGGCACCGTTAGACCACGCGTGCCTGAATTTTTACGAACACTGTGTCGCACGCGCAAAATATACATAACAAAAAAGATGAATAATCTAACTGAAGGAGTTTCACTCGATCATGATAAGACTGTTCATCTTTTCATGTATGTTTATTACTTGTGAGCATTTGTAATGCTGCAATTTTTTTTAATTTGCTTGGCTATGCGCGAGTCGTAACAGTGATTTTTTCATTGTGTGAATACTCGCGTGGCACAGTGTGCCAGGCAAGTTTGATGGCATCAGTCAGTAACTGAAATGACGAAAACGGAGAATTTTTCCTCGGCAAGCGATTAAGTGAACGACCGATCTTCGCAGAGTTTTGCGTGAGTGGGAGGCGA
>CABRZK010000445.1 GCA_902475415.1 uncultured Eubacterium sp. | reverse complement strand
ACCACTCATACTCCGAAAATGGATTTTCCCGGCACCAGAGGTCGCACGGCATAAGATACGTTTCACCAAGCTGCGGCAATATCTTTGCCAGGGAATGCAGGTTGTTTTTCTCTGCATACTCCATATTGACAACCAGCTTCACGCCATACCGGTCAACCAGATAATCGTACTGTTCCTTTTTAAAACCAACGACAACATAAATTTCCTTCACCTTTACCGCATGAAGCTGACGGATCAGCCGCTCGATCAGCGGTTCCCCCTCTACTTCCAAAAGCCCTTTCGGCGTTTCCATATTGATCGGCACCATCCGCATTCCATATCCGGCAGCCAGAATCACCGCGTTTTTCGGGCGATGCTTTGCCATCTCAAGCCTGGCTTTTTCCGTCAGCTCCATATCTGTTGTTAAAAAACCCTGCCCCTGCAGCGCTTTCACCGAACGGTTTACCATTCCCAGTGAAAACCCACACCGCTCCGCCAGCGCACGCTGGTTCCGGCAGTGGTATTGCAGGATCACGTTCAAAATATCCGATTCCTGTTTGTTCATGTACATCTATCCTTTCATTTTCGTGAACATCGTTATTATAATACAGGACCGGCGGCATGTCAAGCTGCCAGCCGATCCTGAAAATAAATCCTCTAAATGCTGTATCGCTGTCCGCACAATTGGACAGTTGTATTAATCCTTCTCGTATCTTTCAATCAAACACTGATGCTCCTTGGTACTCTTATCATAGTTAATTCCCACAAGCAGAATATCACCACTGTAGCTCAGAATTGAGGAAGGATATTTTTTGTCCTTGATCTGCTGCACAGCTGTTCTCACGTTTTGATTCCACTTGAGTTCTACAATCAATGCCGGATAGTCACTTTTGTACTCAGGTTTCGGTATAAACACAAAGTCTGCAAACCCTCTACCTGTCGGAAGTTCACGAATCGGTTTGAAATAGTACTGCATCGCACTCAAATATGCGATTGCGAGTACACTGCTAAGTGAATTTTCATTGTTATACTGAATAGAAGAAGCATACTCGTTATGGATTTTTTCAATCTGAACCGCAACCGCCACCCCATCCATGTCGAGCGTGGAATCCAGTAAATTTTCTGAGTCCTGCTGGAATTTCAGCAACTCATTCCAGGGCTTGCTCTCGACAGCTGTCGTTAGTTCCTGCCGAATTTCCTCATTGGGCACAAAAGCGGTTTTCAATTTTTGATTATATCCCAGGTATCCCAGGTGAATCATGTAGGTCAGCACATCGTCCTTGCTCTTGATATTTATCGTATCATTTTTAAAGGTTGCCGTGTTCACCTTCACTTCTGAACCGGAGAGCATTTCTATGATTGCGGTTTTCAGACCATCATAATTCATATTGATCAATGGTACAACCGTATCATAAGAAGCCGTTTCAGACCAATAACTCTTATATTCTCCTCTTAGCATTACGCTAACAACTGCTCTGGGATTATATACTTGATGATCCCTCAGAAGATAGCCGTCATACCAGCGTTTTACTTCTTCAAAATCCTGATCATATTCTTCCGCTAAGCTTTTTACTTCTTCCTCCGTAAATCCAATATACGGTGCCAGTCTGCTCGGACTTAGCATTGTGAACTCATCAAAATTATTCAGTGCTGACTGTGTTTTCTCCTTTTTTATCGGAAGAATGCCCGTCAGGTACGCAAGCTGGATATACTTTGTTGGTTCTGTTCCTTTAAACATTCCTCTGAGAAAGTTGATATAGTCTTCCTGTGCCTTCGCATTAGAGGCTTCGTCGCGAATCAGGACATCCCATTCATCAATAATGATAATAAACTTTTTACCTGTCAGAGCGTTGATCTGCGATAAAGCTTCTGGCAGGGATTTTGTCTCCACCGGAAGAGCATCTGGATAG
>CABRZK010000444.1 GCA_902475415.1 uncultured Eubacterium sp. | reverse complement strand
ATCGGTCGTTCACTTAATCGCTTATTGAGGAAAGATTCTCCGATTTCGTCATTTCAGTTACGGAATTAAGCCGTCAAACTTGCCTGGCACACTGTGCCACGCGAGTATTTACACAGTGAAAAAATTACTGTTACGACTCGCGCATACCCAAGCGAATTAAAAAATTTGCAGTATTACAACAAATGCTCACAAGTAATAAACATACAAGAAAAGATGAACAGTCTTATCATGATGGAGTGAAACTCCTTCCGTCAGGCGATTCATCTTTTTTGTTATGTATATTTTGCGCGTGCAGCACAGTGTTCGTAAACGTTCAGGCACGCGTAGTCTAACGGTGTCACGGTGTAAATGCGAAAAAGCTGGAACCAGAAATCCGATGCAAGACGGTAGGTCGATTTTCGTTATTGGAGCGAGCATAGCTTCGCCTCCGGGAGTGTGTTTGAGCATCCTGCTGGTTTTGCAGGATGCGAGTTCGCGGGAGGAGGCGAAAATCAGCGGCGTAGCGTAGATAGGAAATCGTCCGTGCCTGCATGGATTTCTGGCTCCAGCTTTTTCGCTTTCACATAAACCTTACCTAAACAGGATTTTAGACGTTGATTTCAGCGGTCATGCCAAGAATGTCTTTGTTTGCTTCCAGAACCGGATTTACATGGTTCTTTAAGAAATTGTCTACCTGCAGTGGAGCACGTCCCACGTATTTGGACGGATTCATATTGGCCTGCAGTTCTTCCAGTGTCAGACCAAAGCTCTCATCTGCTGCAATGAGCTCCAGAAGGTTGTTGTCCAGACCGTTCTGTTTTACATTGGCACCTGCCTGCATGGAAAGCTGACGGATCTTCTCATGAAGTTCCTGACGGTCTCCGCCGTTCTTTACAGCATCCATCATGATATTCTCGGTAGCCATGAACGGAAGCTCGCTCATCAGGTGTTTTGTGATTACTTTGTCATATACAACCAGTCCGTCTACTACATTCAGACACAGATCCAGTACACCATCGATTGCAAGGAATCCTTCTGCAACACTGAGACGTTTGTTTGCAGAATCATCCAGTGTACGCTCAAACCACTGTGTGGCAGATGTGATAGCCGGGTTTAAAGCATCGATCATAACATATCTGGAAATGGAAGCGATACGCTCACTTCTCATCGGGTTTCTCTTGTATGCCATAGCGGAAGATCCGATCTGATTTTTCTCAAACGGCTCTTCTACTTCTTTCAGATGCTGAAGCAGACGGATATCGTTGGACATTTTGTGTGCACTTGCAGCGATACCTGCAACAACATTTAATACTCTGGTGTCTACTTTTCTGGAATAAGTCTGGCCGGATACCGGGTAGCAGTCCTTGAATCCCATTTTTTCAGCAATCATCGGATCGATTTTGTCAATAGTTTCCTGATCTCCGTCAAAAAGCTCCAGGAAACTTGCCTGTGTTCCTGTGGTTCCTTTGGAACCAAGTAATTTCAGAGAGCCAAGTACATAATCCAGATCTTCCAGATCCATCATGAATTCCTGTGTCCATAATGTTGCACGTTTTCCGACTGTAGTCGGCTGTGCCGGCTGGAAATGGGTAAATGCCAGTGTTGGCAGGTTTTTATAACGGTCAGCGAATTTTGCAAGCTCTGCGATAACATTCACCAGTTTTCTGCGAACTAATTTCAGAGCCTCAGACATCAGAATGATATCTGTATTATCGCCAACATAACAAGAGGTCGCACCAAGGTGAATAATACCTTTTGCTTTCGGGCACTGTACGCCATATGCATATACATGGGACATAACATCATGACGAACCAGTTTTTCACGCTCTTTTGCGACTTCAAAGTTGATGTCATCTTTGTGCGCTTTCAGTTCATCAATCTGTTCCTGTGTAATGTCCAGGCCGAGTTCTTTTT
>CABRZK010000443.1 GCA_902475415.1 uncultured Eubacterium sp. | reverse complement strand
AGGGCACACATGATGTAGTGTGCCCTTTTTCTTTTTGGAGGAAATAGATATGACTGAAGAACACAGTTTGTTGACCGGGAGTGTGCCGAAAAAATTGGCTGTTTTCGCTCTCCCGTTACTTTTAGCAAATATACTGCAATCTTTTTACAATGTAGTAGATATGCTTGTAGTCGGCCAAATTGTAGGAGATACGGGCCTTGCGGCTATTGGTAACGCTTCTAAATTGTGCTATATCATCAATTCAATTTGTATTGGCATGACGATGGGCGGAGCCGTGTTGATTGCTCAATATAAGGGAGCAGACGATAAAAGGGGGCAAGCAGAGTCCTTTCAAATGTTGGCCCTGCTTTCGTTGGTATCTTCTTTGCTTGTGACTATTGTGAGTTTGGCAACCTATCAGCCGTTATTCAAGATGTTAAATGTTCCAGCAGACGCATATCAAGAGGCCTGTGCTTATATGAAAATCATTTGCTGTGGAACTGTATTCGTCTTTGGATATAATGCTGTCTGCTCTGTGCTCAAGGGACTGGGGGATTCTAAATCTCCCCTCTATTTTGTGGGAATTGCTACCGTCATCAATATCATTTTAGACATTATCTTGGTGGGCCCTTTAGGATTGGGAACGGCAGGAGCAGCTTACGCAACGATTACCGCACAAGGAATTTCTTTTGTGATTTCTCTATTCTATTTGAAACGGCGCAAGACATTTTTCTCTATGGAAAATCATAGAAAGTTTACGCTTCAATGGGATAAGCTGGCCACCATTGTGAAAGTTGGCCTGCCTACAGCCATCCAAATGGTCGTAGTCAACACCGCTTATCTGCTTGTGACGGGGATGCTTAATCAGTTTGGTACAGCCGTATCCGCCGCATCAAATGTAGGTTTGCAAATCAACACCTTTGCTGGTATGCCCTGCTGGGCTATTGGACAGGCAGTAACAGCGATGGTGGGCCAGTGTATGGGAGCCGGACAAATTGAGCGAGCCCGAAAGGTGGTAAAAATCAGTTTAATAATGAATGTTACTGTAACGCTCGTTGTCGTAATTGGCGTACAGCTTTTCGCTGAACCATTGATTTTACTTTTCGGTAGTACCAGCCCGGAAGTAGTGAACGATGGAATTTATTATCTGCGTATCTGTTGCGGTATCAATAGTTTGATTTATGCTGTTATGTACACTTTGGATTCCTTTGCTATTGGTGTCGGCGCGGCAAATGTTGCTATGATTAACGCTTTACTGGACGCAGTTATTGTGCGTTTACCTGTGAGCTGGCTTTTAGCTTTTGCACTTAATATGGGATTTTCCGGTATTTATTACGGCCAGGCACTTTCTCCTGTTTTACCTGCTATTGTAGGCTTACTCTATTTCATAAGTAGGAAATGGGAACACAAAACGCTCATTCAGTCAAATCACAAGGAAGGAAGTCTTTGATGGATCGAATGGTATGGCTTCTATGCCCTGTATGCGGAAATAAGACCAGACTTAAAGTTCGTCAAGATACAGAGCTTATCAATTTTCCGCTGTATTACCCGAAATGCAAACAGGAGACCTTAACGATCCTGTTATTCTGTGCAATCTACCTGACCTATTTTGGTGCAACGATGTTCTTATTCAAACGGGTTATTCTTCGACCGGAAATGAGATAAAACTTGTATTGCTACAAAAATGAAGCAATTCAGCCTGTTTTCCTGTCAAAAAAGAAAGCGGTTAGGAGATTTCTGCAACATTTGATCTTTATCATGAAAATAATGAATTAGAAATGCTGATGCCTTACACCATGGAAAGGGGTTATCACTATGGCAAACAGAGAAAAGCGCTTTGAAACAATCTATACACAGGGAACTTCCTTGAGCATTGTTGTAGATACCGAAACAGGTGTAAACTACCTTGTCCATGAT
>CABRZK010000442.1 GCA_902475415.1 uncultured Eubacterium sp. | reverse complement strand
CCCACGAGGGGAGCGACTCCTTGCAGTAATCTTCATCATAACAGTACCGCAATTTCAATCCACGCTCCCACGAGGGGAGCGACATCATTTTGCAGAATATCTGTATACATTTTACGATTTCAATCCACGCTCCCACGAGGGGAGCGACAGCAATTTTCGCCAAAAAGTTCTCTTTTCTCTCAGCAAAAATTGTCTAAAATATTTAATCTTAACAACAAATTATTTTAATTAAAAATATCTTTGTATGTTATTTCAACAAATCGCATAATTTATAAGGTGCGAATCCACCAGGCATTTTATGTATGCTTGGCTTTCGCATCAGTTACAAAATCAGTGTCTGATCCGGGGCGATTCCTCTGTCTACCCCGATATGTTCAATCTTGGTCTGATATTTATTGCCCAGATAGTAGAATCGAAGACTGTCCTTTTCTGTATCAATAATATCCTCAAGTGTTGCCTTCAACGCAATGCTCTGTGCATTATCCAAAATGCACTCAAATACGGAATTCTGAACTCTTCTGCCATAGTTGACGCATTGCTTTGCCACTTTTCGCAGCCTTGCTTTGCCGGTCGCATTTTCTGTGTTGACATCGTATGTGATCAATACTAACATATCGCACCTCACTTCCACAGGAATGCAGGATAACCGTCCAAGTCGCCACGCAGGAATCGTGCCAACAGCATTGCCTGTACATAAGGAACCATACCCCATTCCACTTTTTCCTGCAAATAGGGATGCGTTATGGTTTCTTTTTTACGATTCTGCCACTCCGTCAGTATTACCTTTCGTCCATCATCATCCAGAAGAACCGCGCCGTTTTCTTTTTGGGTAAAATTTTTAGCTGTGATCATCCGTTTATTTACAGCACAAAGCGATCCGCCAGCACGGATCTTAGTTCCTCCATCATATCCAGTGCCAGCGATGCTCTACCCGGACGCTCTGTGTGCAGATATCCCACGCAGGGATCTAACCCTACGCACTCCAGTGCAGATGCTTCCATATTTGTCAGTAATGTATACACAAAAGACATCATTGCATTCATTTTATCGATGGGCGGTCTTTTATTCCTGCCTTGAAATGTAAAATCTTTTTTCTGCTGCAGAATCAATTCGTCAAACACGCTAAAATAAATACTGGCTGCCTCTCCTTCATATCCCCTGAGTTCGTCCCTGGATGTGCTATTCTGAATCAACATCAGAGAATTTTTCAGCATTTCAGATGCCTTTTTTACCCGCTCTGCATCAATCTGCATACTATGATCTCTGACTGCCCGCTCCAGAACCCACCTGGCATTATGTACTTTTCCAAGGATACAATTTTGAGCAATCTCCAATCCCACCTGTTCATCTTTGCTGCTGGCATACTGTTGTTCCCGCAGAATCACGTTCCCCCGCACTTTCCCGGTGACCCGTGCCAGGAATTTTCCCTGGGGAGTCATGTAACACAGAGAAATATTTCGTTCTGCACAGGCACCCATAAGTGCCGGGCTGGTTCCCCGATATCCGAATGATACAATTTCCTCAAGATTATGCAGCGGAACTCTGCCCAATTCTTTCTTGTCATCATAAATTACAATATTTTCACCATCCAGAGCAAGATAACTGTTTTCGGAAGTAACATATAACGTATTCAATAATTTTTTCATACGTTTTCCTCCATAAGTACCTGATCCATATAGTTTTTCACCGAACCGGTTTTTGCGAGTCTGGGCATACAAAGTTCCTTTAAAGAACAGGAAGTACAGTTCTTTCCCATCTTTACTTTCGGTGTATACCGCCGTTCATAATATTGATGCATTTCCTGAAACATCTCCCGCACTTCGCTGCGAAGTTCTTCCGTGATCTCCACGATTTCCCTCCGTTTTGTCTCTCCGTAAAAGAGTGCACCTTCCGGAATCTGTGTGGAAAACATTTCTTCCAGG
>CABRZK010000441.1 GCA_902475415.1 uncultured Eubacterium sp. | reverse complement strand
AAACAAAAGCGAAGGCTCAAAATTTTTTGTAAATAAAGAATTTTGAGAACACATAAAATGAGAAGGGGATAATGCAATGTGTGTATTATCCTCTTTGCAGTTTTCAGGTCACAGGAAAGGAATTAGAGATATGAGAGAAATTCGTAAAACAAAAATTGTCTGCACATTAGGTCCGTCTACAGATAAAGGTGATGTACTTCGCCAGCTGATGCTGGAAGGAATGAACGTTGCACGTTTCAATTTTTCCCATGGTTCTCATGAGGAACAGAAAAAAAGACTGGATAAGCTGGTAGCATTGCGGGAAGAACTGGGACTTCCGGTAGCAGCGCTGCTGGATACCAAAGGACCGGAGATCCGTCTGAAAGAGCTGGAAGGTGGAAAAGCGGAACTGAAAGAAGGACAGCTTTTTACCCTTGCACTTGGTGATTTCGTGGGTGATGCCAGTCGGGTAGCAATTACTTACGAAGATCTGCATAATGATGTGAAAGTAGGAGACCGTATTCTGATCGATGATGGTCTGATTGAAATGAAAGTGGTTCGTCTGGACGATACAGACATCGTCTGTGAAGTCGTTAACGGTGGAATGATTTCCAATAAAAAAGGTGTCAATGTGCCAAATGTAGAGCTCTCCATGCCGTTTATCAGTGAGACAGATTACAGTGATATCGTATTTGGTATTGAAAATGGGTTTGATTTTATCGCGGCTTCTTTCACCAGAACCGCAGATGATATTCTTCAGATTCGTAAAATCCTTGAGGAACATGACTGCAAGAGCATCAATATTATTGCAAAAATCGAGAATAAACAGGGTGTGGATAATATCGACGAGATTATCCGGGTGGCAGACGGTATCATGGTAGCCCGTGGAGATATGGGAGTTGAGATTCCGATGGAAGATGTACCGGTCATCCAGAAACTTTTGATCGAAAAAGTATACAATGCAGGAAAACAGGTTATTACAGCGACACAGATGCTGGATTCCATGATGAAACATCCGCGTCCGACCCGTGCAGAAGCCACTGACGTAGCAAATGCAGTTTACGATGGTACCAGTGCGATCATGCTTTCCGGAGAAACCGCTGCCGGCGATTATCCGGTAGAGGCATTACAGACAATGGTAAAAATTGCATCCCGTACAGAGTGTGATATCAATTATATGTCACGTCTGAAAAAACGTGGTATCCTGATTAATCCGGATATTACAAATGCGATTGCACATGCAACCTGTACAACAGCAATGGACCTGAATGCATCTGCAATCATTACGGTATCCAATTCCGGTCGTACTGCACGCATGGTATCCAAATACCGCCCGGCCTGCCCGATCATTGGATGCTCCGTAAACAAAGATGTATGCAGAAAAATGAACTTGTCCTGGGGTGTGACACCGTTACTGGTAGAATTAAAGCATAATTCCGATGAATTATTTGATCACGCAGTAGATAAAGCAGAAGAAATGGGACTGATCAAACAGGGTGAGATTGTTGTTCTGACCGCAGGTGTACCGCTTGGCATTTCCGGAACTACCAATATGATCAAGGTTCATGTGGCTGGTCATATTTTAATGCAGGGAAAAGGGCTGAACGATAAAGTCGCATCTGCCAACATGTGTGTGATAAATTCAGCAGAAGAACTGAAAGAAAAATTCAAAGCAGGTGACATTATTGTAGCAAAAGATACCTGTAATGAAATGATGCCACAGCTTCGCCTTGCTTCCGGTCTGATCATTGAGGCAGAAGGCACCAATACTCATGGTGCAATAGCAGGGCTTAGCCTTGACATTCCGGTTCTGTCCGGAGCCATCAATGCAACACAGATCCTGAAATCCGGAGCATTTGTAAAACTGGATTGCAAACAGGGCGTCGTAAGCTGCAATAATTAAATTCCTGTTTAGGTGAAAGCGAAAAAGCTGGAACCAGAAATCCATGCAG
>CABRZK010000440.1 GCA_902475415.1 uncultured Eubacterium sp. | reverse complement strand
TATGATAGGAGAACTTGCAACTTCAAAAGCCGGTCATGACAAGGACAGATTGTACCTGATCATCGGAGAAGAGGGTGACAGTGTATTTTTGTGCGATGGACGGCTTCGCGGTGTGACAAATCCCAAAAAGAAAAAGAAAAAACATATTCAGATCATACATTTTGCGGCTAAGGCAGGACTTATGCAGAAAGTGCAGCAACCTGCCGCAGACCGTGAAGAGGAGATCAATGAGCAGATCAGAAGTCATTTAAAAGAGTATCATGACAGAGTGGAACTATTGCAGCTTCTGAGAAGCATGAACAAGAACTAGAGTCAAAAAGTAGAAAGCTATGGAGGAAATTTATGTCTAAAAGTGATGTAATCGAAATCGAAGGAACTGTTGTGGAGAAGCTTCCCAATACCATGTTTCGTGTAGAACTGGAGAACGGACACAGAGTACTGGCTACCATCAGCGGTAAGCTTCGTCAGAACTTTATCCGTATCCTTCCCGGAGATAAGGTGACACTGGAGCTGTCTCCCTACGATCTGAGTAAGGGACGTATCATCTGGAGAGATAAGTAAGCTATGGCTAAAAAAATACGCAGCTTTGCTGCGATTCTGGTGGTCAGTGCGGTAGTAGGAACCCTGCTTTTGATATTGGTATTCCTGCTTCCGGTAGGTCCTATGCGTAAGAATGTGGAGAAAAGTGTCAGCGATATGCTCAAGACCGGCGATGAGATCCCGGAGGATGCTTTTTCCCAGTATCTGTGGAAGAACAGAGAGACTTATACCGATGCGATCATGGTGCAGAATGCCATAGAGAGATTACCGGATAAGAATGCCTATGAGCACGCCATGTGGATGTATCACTATGATCTGGAAGAGGATGTGTGGACACCGGAGGATTCCCTGAAGGCATTCTGCGAATCCCACGAGAATGTGAACAACATGTATCTTCACATCTATGCAAGATACTGGCATGGATATCTATTGTATCTGAAACCGTTGCTGTTGCTGTTTTCCTGGCAGCATGTGGTATGGTTGGAACTGTTGGCGCAGATCGCGCTTATGATCTGGGTACTGGTTACTGCGATACGAAAGAAAAATGTTTCGGTTGCAATCGTTACTTTGGGAAGTTTTCTGTTCATGAAGCCTGTGCTGGTACTGGTATCTCTGACTATGTCAGTATGCTGGATCCTGACACTTCTGGCAGTGGAATATATGCTGTTACACCATGATAAGCTGCATGAAAGACAGCTTTATCCCGAGTTTTTCCTGATCGTCGGTATCCTGACTTCTTATTTTGACTTTTTGACGTATCCGATCGTCACTTTAGGAATTCCTCTGTGCTGTTACTTCTTATTAGAATGTGATAAGCTGTGGAGCAATATCAAGAAGCTGATTGGCTTCGGCATAAGCTGGGCAGTCGGCTATGCCGGCATGTGGGCAGCCAAATGGGTCATCGCAGATCTGACACTGCACACAGGTACGATCAAGGATGCCATCTGGTCCATCATCGGACGTACGGAAGCTATTGGTGGAAGACCCCGTATGAATGGCGGTTTCTATGTCATTGGACTGAATCTGCAGGAGTATCCCGCATATATGGGAATCGCTGCTGGAGTTCTGGTAGCAGTGGCAGTCATACTGCTTGTGACGGTGTTTGTCAAGGGCAGATGGAAGGATGAGTATGCACAGCTGCTTCCGTTAGTGATCGTGGCTGCAATTCCCTTTGCATGGATCGTTGCGGTACAGCATCATTCCGCGCTGCACGCGAGATTTACCTTCCGTATTTTAAGCGTAGCGGTGGCTGCAATCATTACTTTTATCGTTTTGATCGTAAAACAGGCAAAAAGACCACAAAAAAGTTGAAAAAACTTAAAAAATATTGAAAAAAGCGCAAGAATACGCTTGCAAAGGAAAGACCGTCATGCTATAATGTAAGACGGTCTTTTT
>CABRZK010000439.1 GCA_902475415.1 uncultured Eubacterium sp. | reverse complement strand
CCCTGCGTATCACCCATATATTCTACGGTAATCGTTCCAATTAGTGTATCTTCTCGCAGAATAGCAAACTCATACGCTTCTGGATGTTGTTCCATCCAAGCCTGTTCTGCGTGTTGAAGAAAGGTTTTGGTTTCGGATTCTGTTTCCTGCGGATAAAACAGCATATATCGGGTGAGTTCTGCATCGGCTGCAAACTGTCGAAATGCGGAAAAGTCATTTGTTGTCAATGGTCGCAAAACCAATCGTTCTGTCTGTATTACTGGCATATCATCTACTCCTTTAATAGATTTTTGAAAAATAATTGCAAATGCTGCTGTGCATCTGCAAAGACAGCCGGACAAATTTCCGGAAAAGCTTCTCTTCCAAATGTCCGATGGTCAATATAATACGCATAGCTCAACTCAATCTGAGCCGCTTCTATTTGCGTATCTGCTCCATAGTGCTTTGTGAGGTAGCCACCTGCAAAGGGTTGATTTTCTGCAATCCGCAATCCTTCCTGCTCCAACAAAGTTCGTAAAGCGGTAGAATAGGCTGCTGAACAAGTCTGTCCAAATTGTGTTCCAATAATCGCATCGCTGCCCGTATCCATACCATAACTATGCAAATCTAAAAGATAAACTTTAGAAAACCGCTGTTTCTTTTCCGCCAATAATTGCTTCAATGCTTGATGATAAGCATCATAATAGCAGTGTTTTCGCTCCAAACGCACGGCTTCTGTCAACGGTGCTGCATACATTGGTTCTCCGCTGGTTGTCGTTTCATAAATACAATTGGTCGTATAAGCATCTCCGATTTTCTGAAATGGCGGACGGTTCGGGTCAATCACATATCGAGATATTGGATTGACCAATACGGTTACGCCCCATTCCACTAAAAATGCATAGAGCTGTGGCAAATACCAATCCATATTGGATAGGACTACATCGGGCAAAAACGTTTCCTGCATCTCTCTGGTCAATTGTGTTCCGCTATGCGGAATGGAAACCACAAGTGGAAACCGATGGTTTTCAGAATTGTAAATGAGATATGGTTTTAAATTTGTTTCCTGTATCATATTGTTTTTCCTTTTTCTAAATAATATTCTCATTATAACAAATCCCATTTTTTGTGTCAATGTAGCCTGCCAAGCAAAACGCAAAAAAGTGACACGCAAAACGCAAAAAACCGCTCTGATTTATCCGATTTACGGAAACCAGAGCGGTTTTTCTTATGTAATATAATTTTTTGAAATCTCATTTTGAGACAGACGAATCTGCTTCTTTTCCGGAATATACTCCAAAAGGTCACTCAAATTGCAATCTAACACCCCGCAAATTTTATCCAGATGATGGACATTCAAGCGGTCTGCAAGCCCGTTATAAATCATACTGATGGTAGATGGACGAATGCCGCAAAGACGGGATAGTTCCGCTTGCGTCATCTGACGTTCTGCAAGCAGTTCGGAAAGATAAATCTGAATCATAAAATGCCTCCTATGTGTTCTTTTTACAGCAGCATAACGAATTTCGTTATTTCTTCTCTAAAAAAAATACATCAATAATTTTTAATAATAAGTTCCTTGTAAGTGCCTCTGGAAAGATTATTCGGGCGTTCTACGGAGCATATTTCAAAGTCACGGTACAATTCCCGGATAAATTCGCTGTCGTTATAAGACAGGATAAACCGTCCTTTTATACTGCTTAAACACTGTTTTAAACGTCTGTGATCGGCTTCTGAAAATGCAGCATCATAGTAATGCTCTGTCTTGAAATAAGGCGGATCACAATAAAAGAACGCATTTGGTCGGTCATAATTGCGAATTAGGCTTTCAAAATCCTTATTTTCAATAACCACTTTTTTCAGCCGTTCTGAAATGGGAAGCAGATAATCTGTTGACAGATTTTTCTTGCTGCATCCAAAGTTTTTGGCATTTGCTCCAAAACTGATTTTGATCATAACATAGAA
>CABRZK010000438.1 GCA_902475415.1 uncultured Eubacterium sp. | reverse complement strand
TACTGCAAGTTCGGTCATTGCAGTTATCGGTTCTGTCGGTCTGTCCGTTGGCCTGGCGTTGCAGGGAACATTATCCAATTTTGCAGGTGGAGTTTTGATCCTGATTTTAAAACCATTTAAAGTGGGAGATTACATCCGGGAAGATACTCACGGAAACGAAGGAACTGTTTCAGAGATCCAGCTCTGTTATACGAAACTACTGACCGTAGATAATAAAACGGTTGTCCTGCCAAACGGCAGCTTATCAAATTCCAGTCTGACCAACCTGACACAGCAGGACAAACGAAGGATTGACATTACAGTTGGCATTTCCTACGATGCGGATATCCGGCTGGCAAAACAGGTGATTTCCGATGTGCTGGAGAAAGAGAAAAACTGCATGACCAGCGCGGAACCATATCATGTGTTTGTGGACAGTCTGGGAGACAGTGCTGTGGTCATCGGCATTCGTGTCTGGGTAAAGACCGAGGATTACTGGGAAACAAGATGGCGCATCACGGAAAATGTAAAATATGCGTTGGATGACCATCAGATTGAGATTCCATTCCCGCAGGTTTCGGTGTCAATGAAGTCATAAAAATCATGAAAAAGGTGTTTCTGTGACAGAAACAGACGGAAAATGAATAAAATGTGACACAAAATTGCAAAATGGAAGCAGATTCCTGTGGAAAAAATCTTTGAGATATGATATTGTTAATGGCAGTGTATTTCTGGCACGGGCAGTTATCCATGAAACAAATGGTAAACTTTCCGGGTAAAAAGTATCAATAACAATATTATGTATCTGAAAGGAAAAATGAAATATGAATAAACAAAAGAAAAAACTGCCACTGGCGATGCAGATTTTTATTGCATTGATCCTGGCAATCGTGGTAGGACTGCTGATTCAGAGTCATGCAACATTTGCGGAAAATTATATTAAACCATTTGGAACGATTTTCCTCAATTTATTAAAATTTATTGTAGTTCCTATTGTATTATTTTCCATTATGTGTGGAATCATATCTATGAGGGATATCAAAAAAGTCGGAGCAATCGGTCTGAAAACGGTTGTATATTATATGTGTACGACAGCATTTGCCATTACGATCGGTCTGATTGGCGGTAATGTCTTCCAGCGTTTTTTCCCGGTGATCGCAACGACAGATCTGGCTTATGAAATGCCGGAAAAAATGTCTGTCATGGATACCATTGTAAATATTTTCCCGTCAAACTTCATCAGCCCGATGGTAGAGTCCAATATGCTGCAGGTAATTGTGATAGCATTATTACTCGGTTTTTCTATTATTGGACTGGGAGAAAAAAATGTCGGGATTGTGAAGGCATGTAACAGCCTGAATGAAGTATTTATGAAATGTATGGAGATGATTCTGAAATTATCTCCGATCGGTGTATTTTGTCTGCTCTGCCCGGTAGTGGCGAGTAATGGAACTGCAATCATTGGTTCACTGGCCATGGTATTGCTGGCAGCTTACATCTGTTATGTTCTGCATGCAACGATTGTATATTCCATTGCTGTAAAGACAATGGGCGGCATCAGCCCGACCCGGTTTTTCAAGGAAATGCTTCCAGCCATTATGTTTGCGTTTTCCAGTGCATCTTCTGTGGGAACACTTCCAATTAATATGGAGTGTGTGGAAAAACTCGGTGCCAGAAAAGAGGTTTCATCCTTTGTACTTCCACTTGGTGCAACCATCAATATGGATGGAACAGCGATTTATCAGGGAGTCTGTGCGATTTTTATCGCATCCTGCTATGGTATACATCTGACTTTGCCACAGATGATGACCATTATCCTGACTGCTACACTGGCATCCATTGGTACCGCCGGTGTGCCGGGATCTGGAATGGTTATGCTTGCAATGGTGCTGACTTCTGTAGGACTTCCGGTGGATGGAATCGCTCTGGTTGCAGGTGTGGATCGTATCTTTGACATGGGACGTACCACAG
>CABRZK010000437.1 GCA_902475415.1 uncultured Eubacterium sp. | reverse complement strand
CACCCGTGAAAGTACAGTCTGGAGACTTCGAACTGCGTGGTTATGAAATTGCACGCTCACAGTTTTTTGACAGCACTGACCGTATTACCGTGACATTCAGCCTAAATGATATCAAGTTTTCAACCGCTGCTGTCAGAAAACTGGACAGTACACTGATAGAACTTCTGATCCACCCAAATAAACATCTCTTTGCCGTAAGGGCAGTCCCACAGACGCACCGAAATGCCATGCAGTGGTCAAAAAAGCGAGAGAATGTTTCTATCCCAAGGGCAATCAGCGGTACGGCTTTTATGCCTACTATCTATGCACTTCTCGGTTGGAACGCAGACTGCAGATACCGCATAACAGGAATAAAGCGTGAAAACGGATCCGATGCTGTCCTTATCTTTAATCTGGAAGAAACTGAAATTTTTATTCCAAATGATGTAATCGATGAACAGCAGATACCAGATGCACCAACGGACGTAAAACCATTTACTGACAATCTCAAAAAAAATGTCCGTGCCTATCCGCCTGACTGGGCTGACACTTTCGGCAGCAACTACTACTGCCATGCACAGGCACAGGAATTTGCCAGATTCAATGACCAGAACACCCTTTCCAACGAAGCAGTTGCATACACAGAGTCAGACATACAGGTGACCAGTCCTGATGAAGAAAAAAGCATAGAACAACTCATGTCTGACATGAAGGAGAACCGTAATGAATGAACAGCCAAACAATGAAACCTTAATCCAGTCCTCTTCAAGGGACTTACAGATCATCGAGGACGATGCCTTCAGCTATGAGGGTTATCAGGTAGTGCGTGGAGAATTCTTCGCCCACACCTATGAACCATCCTTTACATTTAATGCCAACAAAGTATCCGTAAATACTGCATGTATCAAAAAGCTGCCTAAGACAGATTTTGTACAGATCCTTGTGAACCCAGATGAAAAAAAACTTGCCGTCCGCCCATGCCAGGAAGATGAAAAAGACTCCTTCCGATGGTGCTCTGCTACAAAGAAGCGTTCCCCAAGGCAGATCACATGCCGAATCTTTTTTGCCAAGGTAATAACCTTGATGGGATGGAATTCCAGTTACCGTTATAAACTGCTCGGCAAACTGATACGGTCTGATAATGAACTCTTATTCGTCTTTGACCTTACCACGCCCGAAATATATGTGCGTACAGCAAAAGCCGATGGAAAGATAAAGACATCCCGGACACCTACATATCCAGCGGAATGGCAGAACCAATTCGGTGTGCCGGTTGAGGAGCACCAGAGCAACTTACAGATCAATATGTTTGACGGCTATGCTGTCTTTGGAATTTCAGAGAACACACCGCCAGAAGAACCCAAAAATCCAGCCGAACCACAAAAGGAGGAAACACACTATGAGCAATCATCCCTCTTCACAGCCAATCCTATGCATTGACTTAAAGAAAAACCGCATCCGAATACACAAACATACTCTTCATATGCTTGGTGATCCGGAATATATCCAGCTTCTGGTAAATCCCGACACCCATATGATTGCCGTCAGGAAAAGCGTCCGTCAGGATTACCTTGCCCACCATGTCAGGGCATGCTATTCCGACATTCGAAACAGTTACGAATTATATAGCCGTGAACTGCTCCAGACTTTAAAACAGATCAATGCGGAACTTTCCAATAACAGATCCTACCGCATCTATGGTGCAATAAATAAAAAAGAAGGACTGGCAAGCTTTTCCATGCAGGAATGTATCCTCGTGGATGAATCTGTCAGAATAGGTGAAATCGTATGAGTGATCATCAGATTCCAGATTTTGAAACCGATGCTGAATTTCTGCAGCTCATCCAGCCAAGAGTAGAAAAATATATAGAAGATCTCGAAGAAGATATCTTCGATCATGGCTGTGATGAAGCTATATGTGTCTGGGGAAACATCCTCATAGATGGACATCTCCGTTATTCCATCTGCCGGAAGT
>CABRZK010000436.1 GCA_902475415.1 uncultured Eubacterium sp. | reverse complement strand
TGGAGGTGCTGACTGTGACGAAATCCGAAGTAATCAAAGAGTTTTTCAAAAAGAGTGTGTTGCCCGTGGCGGTGGCGGCTTTGCTGTACTGCATTTTCAAATCCGCTTGCACAAAAGATGGTGTCACCGACTATGTATGGCTGTTCATACTTTGCGGTCTGCCTTTTGGCATCCCACGGATGTTCGCCTGGATCGTACCGGGCGGCTCTTTGGGAACCGCCCTTCCGCTGTTCCTGCTGAACTTTATTATTGGTGGAGTGATTGGCGGTTTCGTCCTGGTTTGGCGGCTGTTGGTTGCAGTATGGTATATATTCCTCACTATCTACCGGATAAATGCAGAATGCATACTATGATATAAATACTGAAAACACACTATGTAGTGGATTTAAGTTGATTACTTTGTGAATATGTGGTAATTTTATTATAGTAACTTTAATGCAGTCGAATATAATTTGTTGTAAAATATCTCATACTGCACATACAAAGAGGTGAAACTATCATTGACAGAAGATTACCTTTCTAAAGTGCTTGAAAGTGCATATTCAAATACTATTTGTGAGTGGCAGGCACAAGGCATTTCAGATAAAGAAATAATTGATAAAATAAATCAAAAGACAGACGGTAGCATAGATATGCTATTAGAACAGGCATCAAAGGATTATCATAACTATTTTCTTGAAAAAAGTTTTGAAATAGCATACAACCAAAAAATTGAAGCAGATAAATTTATGGCTCACCAAAACGAGATTTGGGGGAGCTGTTTTGTAGTCTCAGAAACCATGTATGTTATGGCATTAGAAGCGGCTGAGCGATATAGTGCTTTTGTAAGCGAAAACATCTCGGACGATCTCAAAAAGGAAAAGCAATATACTTTTTTGGCGTTACAGTATATGCAAGGCCGCTGTTGCCAAGAGTTTTTGGAAATACTACATTTAATGAAACTTGGATTTGCTGACTGTGCTTATGCCAGATGGCGCTCAATGTATGAATTGTGTTGTAATGCTGCGTTCATAAAGAAGCATGGCGAAATAATTGCAAAACAATATGTTGAACAATCGCAAACTGATGAGCATAAATACAGTTGGACTAAAGGGGCAAAAAAAGACGACGGTACCGAATTAAAAATAACAACTTTTCAAGGCATCCAAGATAACTGTGATGTGGACGAGGCTTGGAAAAAGCAGTATAAGTTAGCGTGTTTTGTAAACCACGGTTCACCGCAGGGAACATTCAAACGATTAAGTTTAATGGACGAGCAATCTCTTATAGTAGTGGGCCAATCTGATTATGGGATTACTACACCTGCAGAACATTCAGCTATCTCCTTGCAATGGATAACCAGTATGTTTTTGAGTGTCTTTCCTTGTCTGGATGCATTGGCTCATGCTAAGGTGATCCATGATTGGGTTGAGGAAGTTCGGAAGGCATATTTTACAACAGCAGATAAATGTTTTGGAACAAATATCAATTACGATGAGAACTGCGGGAAATAATACATTGTCCTGAAATGTGTGCATAGATGTCATTCTTAACGAGCGCCCTCAAACTTATTCTGAGTTATCATTGACGCCAAACAAAAAAGCGGGAGCATCAGCATCGGTTGAATACATCCGATGCTGACGCTCCCATTTTGCTTGCCGAAAAGTGAAAATCCGGCGTTTTCACTATGCAGAAACGCCCTTCCGCCCCACATGGGAAATCACACTGACTCTACACAGAAAAGCTGACACACGCGATTTTTTCGCCCATTTTGAACCCTAATTCCTGCACTTTTGGGAACGGAGAGAAAGATAGTGCGGACAGGACACTACTACCGCCCGGAAACTCTGTTTACAGGGATGGACACAGCCCTTGCAGAGCTTGTTGTACTGGCGCCTGCCGTTCTCGCCCAGGAAGAACGACCATTCCAGACGCCATTTCTTGCTCCGGCTCATAAGTCGCCCAGCTCCGGGGGCT
>CABRZK010000435.1 GCA_902475415.1 uncultured Eubacterium sp. | reverse complement strand
CCAACGTCATGGGAATATTTTTCCGACGGATCTTCCTAAGAATACTGTCGTAGGACTTCACTCTGGTCTTGATGCCTTCGATGGGATTGCGGTCATATTCCAGGGAATACTCCTGGTTCAATACTTTAAATTTCGTCTCTACCTCCATGATGGCACACTGATAATAAGACATCAGCTCGTCCATGGGGCGCTTATTCTTCTCGATCAGATCCAGAAACTGGTCTGAGAGTAAATGTTGCTTCAAAAATTTACCTCTGATGGTATCCATTGTGATTTATTCCTTCTCTAAAGTACTGCATTACATAACGATTCTATTATATACACTCAATCGCATCACTGCAATAAAGTTAAAAGAAAGAATTTGAGAAAAAAACAGGAACAGCAGCGATCTGCCATTCCTGTATCACTTTTGCTTTATCCATTCTCACAATCAGCTATGATTTTCCTTACTTCCTCAATGCTTTTCTCTGTGACTGCCGCAATCTGCTCCGGTTGCATTCCGTTTTTATGCATCCTGGCTATCATTGTTGCTTCTGCTCTCGCTTCACCGATTGCAATTCCCTTTTCTTCGATTCCTTCACTCAAATTACACATTGTACTCACATCCCTTCGCAAATTTTCTTCCAACTCAATATCGTACTCTGTTTCCATGATCGACATTTTCTCATCTACTGTCAGTTTCTGCGACAGTAGTGCTCCCAGAAGACGGTGCAATTCATATCTCTCATCCTGTTCCGGAAGTTCTTTTGCAATCCCAATCATTATAATATTGATCAGATCGATTTTTCCCTTCCATTCATGGTTCCCGATTACAGCATCATTTACAAAATGAATATGGTTCATACTGTTCTGTTCCATATTCATACATATCCAAATGGAATAAACTCGTTTAATATCATCATAACCGGATTTAACAAAATCCCGCTCCTTTTGGGATGATATCAGGCGACTCGCATAAAATATCGCACGATTTAAAATCTCATAACTCGTCGGTTCATCTTTCTGTGCTTCCACATTTATGATGATTTGTGTCAATCCGGCATCCTTGCTATCTTCAGATGGTAACCGGACATAAAAAATAATGTCAAATCTTATCAGTCCCTCGTTTATTTCCGCGTTTTCCGTATTCAGACCGATAATCTGCTGTCCCTGTTGTTCGTGATTGGTCATCCCCGGTTCTATCGGCACCTTGCTGATATAAGGTGTTCCTTCTATATAGGGGATCACCTCCCTGGGATCCATCCCCTTGAATTCATCTACTGTTCTGGTCAGTATATGAGCCAGTATAATTTTATGCCCCAGCAGATTTTTGACTTTCGCATCATATTGTGCCTTTTGATTTGTCGCTATTACAGCTCTTTTCAGTGTATTATGCATAAGGTCTTATCCTTTCTATAAGACCTTCTCCGAAATTCTCTCCCGAAATATATTATAGCTTACAACATTTACTGCTACAACCACATTTTCAGGCAAATATCAAAAACAGCTCCGCCGCGCCGGATTGCGGTGGGGCTGTCTGTCATATGCTTAGATGGTCGATGCAATGATCTGCATCTTCCCCTGCAATTCCACCTTACCATATCCATCAGGCAGGATTAGGTGATCGCCCTTCTTTAAAGGAGTGCCGTTCAGGGCGCCTTCTCCTTCTACCACACTCATCAACACAAAAGGCTTATCCTGCCAGGTCTCCACACGGTGTTCCACATCAATACGGTATACGGTGTAGTAAGGACACTGGATCAGCTGCTGGATTGTATCTTCTTTTTTCTCGGTGTGGACTACACTGTTCTCTGCGGATTTTGCGGGAACCGTGATCACATCGATACTCTGTGCGATATGCAGCTGTCTGGGCTTGCCATTGCTCAATCTGTCATAATCGTATACGCGGTAGGTGATGTCGCTGCTCTGCTGGGTCTCTAAGAGCAGTGTACCGCCCTTGATGGCATGTACTGTACCGGGATC
>CABRZK010000434.1 GCA_902475415.1 uncultured Eubacterium sp. | reverse complement strand
AATGCCATCGAACATGTCAATGCGGATCATGTATTTATCTTCCCGAATAATAAAAATATCATTCTGGCAGCAAATCAGGCAGCGACACTGGTGGAGGACAAGGATATCATTGTAATTCCTTCCAAGACCATTCCGCAGGGTATTGCCGCAATGATCAACTTTATTCCGGAGCAGTCTGCAGAAGAGAATAAAGAAAATATGCTGGAAGCGATCGCAGCCGTCAAGACCGGACAGGTTACTTATGCAGTACGTGATACCGTGATCGATGATAAAGAGATCAAAGAAGGCGATTACATGGGAATCGGAGATTCTTCCATCCTGTCCGTTGGTGCAGATCGTGAAGACGTGACCAAAGACATGGTAGCTCAGATGATCGATGAAGAGTCATCCTTTATCTGTATCTATTATGGAGAAGAAGTACTTCCGGAGGCAGCCAATGCATTACAGGCATATTTTGAGGAGACTTATCCGGAGTGTGAAGTAGAAGTACAGTTCGGTGGACAGCCGATTTATTACTATGTCATTTCTGTCGAGTAAGGAGTTATTATGAACCTGAATTCCCCTATTCATGAAATCAAAGGGATCGGGGCAAAAACAGAACAGTTATTTCAACAATTAGGAGTATACACCGTTGGTGATATACTCCTATATTTTCCCCGTGATTATGAAAAATACCCGGAACTGTGTGATGTGGACCAGGTGGTAGAAGGCAGAAAAAATGCCCTGTATGTCTGTGTCAGAAAGACACCCACTGTCAACATGCATTCCCGACAGCAGATCGCATTACTGGATCTCAAAGGTGAACATCAGAGCCTGCGTCTGCTCTGGTTTCGCAGTCCATACATCCGATCTCTGATACGGCCGGGCGGCTGGTACGTTTTCTACGGTAAAGTGAACCGGAAAGAGGACGGGCTTGTGATGGAACAGCCACAGCTCTTCAGTCTGGATCAGTATGAGGCATTGCAAAAGACACTGCAGCCCCATTACAGCCTGACCAAAGGCGTAACGAATAACCTGATCGTCAAGACGGTGCATGCGGCCATGAAGGAAATTCCACTGGAAATGGAATATCTGCCGGAGGACATCCGTGTCCGCAATCATTTAAGTGAGTACAATTTTGCCCTGACAAATATGCATTTTCCGGAAAATGAGGAAAATTGTATCATAGCCAGAAATCGGTTTGTATTTGACGAATTTTTCTTTTTCCTGCTTGCGATGCAGCTTTCCAAGGAAAATACGCAGAAACTGAAAAATGAGTTTATATTTCAGGATGATTCTTTTGTGGAAGATCTGATGAACCACCTGCCCTATGAGTTGACGGGTGCGCAGAAACGGGCGGTACAGCAGATTCGTGCTGATCTGCGGGGAGACTGCATCATGCAGCGCCTGGTGCAGGGAGATGTCGGATCCGGTAAAACGATTGTTGCTTTTCTTGCAATGCTGGAAGTAGTTCACAACGGTTATCAGGCAGCCATCATGGCGCCGACGGAAGTGCTGGCAAGACAGCATTACGACAAACTGATACAGTTTTTGCAGGAAAACGGGATTAAGATTCCTGTCGTTTTGCTGACTGGTTCCATGGGCGCAAAAGCCCGTCGGGAGGGCTATGCGGTGCTGGAATCCGATCAGCCGGCTCTGGTAGTCGGTACCCACGCCCTGATCCAGGAAAAAGTGCAGTACAGCAATCTGGCGCTGGTTATCACGGACGAACAGCATCGTTTCGGCGTCAAGCAGCGGGAGACATTCTCACTGAAAGGTTCACATCCCCATATTCTGGTCATGAGTGCCACTCCTATCCCAAGGACCCTGGCCATTATCCTGTATGGAGATCTGGATATCTCTGTCATTGATGAAGTTCCGGCAAAACGACTGCCCATCAAAAACTGTGTTGTGACCACAGCCTACCGCAAGACCGCATACAAATTTATGGAAAAAGAAATCCGTGCCGGTCATCAGGTGTACGTGA
>CABRZK010000433.1 GCA_902475415.1 uncultured Eubacterium sp. | reverse complement strand
CTGGTGATATGATCGATCTGACGGCGATTTTCTCCGCCACAGCACTTACGGATATCCTGCAGCATTTCCAGAGGATCGGTGCCGGAAAAACCGGTAGCCTGCAGATCGGCTGTTCTACGGCTGCTTTGAAAAAGCGACATGGTATTCCGAAGTTCCCGGACTTTCGTATACACAGATAAAAACCGCTGCCCGGAAGAAGGAAGGTACGGGATCATGGCTTTCAGCATCTGATCCTGGTCACTTTCCACCATTTCATCCAGAGCAGTACGTGCGATAGGCTCCTGTTCCATAAAAAAATCCTTTTTCCTGAAATCTATGAATTTGCAGAAAGAAATATGACAGAAACCTTCTCTGGTCATATTATATATAGAAGAAATTTTTCAAAGGAATGTGATTATGGAATCTGAAAAAAAACAGGAACTTGTCATTGATGGAAATTCTTTTTATGAAATAGATCTGAAATGTCTGGAAGAGAAAAAACAGAAACAGGAGGAAGCAAAAAAACGGCAGCAGAAAAGGCAGAGGAAATAACCTCTGCCTTTTCAAAAGATCAGCAGCAATTGTTGCAGCCGCATCCATTTCCGCACAAAAGCAGAAGAAGGATGATGATCCAACAGCTGTCGTTGCAGCCGTTGTTATTACAGCCACAGCCACTGTTGTTTCCACAGCAACACATCAGACAGATGATCCAAAGGATACAGGAGCAGCTGTTTCCACCGTTTCCAAACAGGGAATTTCCGCAGCCATTATTACAGCCACAGTTATTGTTACATCCACATCCTGTGCTACATCCGGAATCACAACCACATCCGCAATCACATCCACAATTGGTAGCCGCTAAGTCACTCATCGATAAGTCCTCCAGCAAATTTATTTACACTTCATCATATGGCAGGAGTCCGTCCACAGTTACAAAAAAGTTGACAGTGTTTATTCATTACGATATAATAAACGAAATGTAACATTTTTGTAATTTTTGAGACAAACTAGCTTTTATATCTAAAACAGGAAATGGGGAAAATTATGAAGAGTTTCAGAACAAAAAAATGGCTGAAGGGTCTGATGCTTGCCATGCTGCTGATCGTGGGAAGCACAGTCTTTTCTACTTCTGCAAAAGAGGTACAGGCTGCCACTGCAGGCTTTAAAACTATCGATGGAAAAACATACTACATAAAAAGTGATGGAAGCAAGCAGAAAGGCTGGCTGACCCTGGGCGGATACAAGTACTACTTTAACACAAAGACCGGAGTACAGGTAAAGGGCTGGATGAAGGTCAATGGCAAATATACCTACTATTTTACAAAAGGCAAGGGGGTTATGGCAACCGGCTGGATGACAGATTCCAAAGGCCATAAGCGCTATTTCAATCCCAAAACAGGTAAGCTTACCACAGGCTGGGTAAACTGCAGCAAGGGAAGGAAACGTTATTTCACAAAAGGCGGAGGCATTATGGCAACCGGCTGGCTCACCAACAGCAAAGGGCAGAAACGTTATTTTTACAAAACTTCCGGTTATATGGCAACCAAATGGGTAAAAAACAAATCCAAAAATATCAGCTACTATTTTGCCACCAGTACCGGTTATATGTATACTGGTCTGAAGACGATCAATCAGAAGAACTATTATTTTAAATCCAACGGTGTCATGGCAGTAAGTACCTCCGTGACAGTGAATGGAATTACATACTCCATCGCAGCAGACGGAGTGGCCACTGCGAAGACTACCAAACCAAATCTAAATGTCAGCAATGGAGATGTCAAAGTTTACGATACCAAAAACAGCAGATATTACACTATGGTAAAAGAATATAAGAGCCATCCTGGAATAGCCAACGGCAAGACATCCGATGAAGCACTGCTGGCCGCACTTTGCGAATCGGAGGCAGGCGATCAGGGCAAGATCGGAATGGAAGCAGTAGCACTTTGTGTTCTGAATCGTACGATCAAATCAGACCAGGAATTTCCATCTACGATACGAGGTGTGATC
>CABRZK010000432.1 GCA_902475415.1 uncultured Eubacterium sp. | reverse complement strand
ATACGATAGTCATACTGCACAGGTGACGATAGTTGTGACACGTGATACTGAGAATATCGGAAAACTTAAAGCAGAGGTTACTTATAATAATGGAGCTGCTTCTGATGTAACAGACAGGGCGGTATTTGCCAACCGCTATGATGCCTCCACAGAAGTCACGGGTGGAACAAAAGCAGATATTTCTGCAAAGAAAACATTGCATGGACGTAATCTGAGAGCTGGAGAATTTCAGTTTAAACTTACGACCAGACCGGCAGATGGAAGCAACGGTACAGTATTGCAGGAAAAGCAGAATGGAGTGGATGGAAGCATTGCATTTGACTCCATCAGCTATAAGACCTCGGATACAGCGGCCGGAGCAAGTGCAGTAGTACTTGATAAAGCAGTTGAGGCAGGTTATGCTGTGAAATCCACAGATGCTGACGGTAATACGGTATATACACTTAGCTATCGGATATATGAGGATACCGAAAACGGGACAAATTCAAATGGGATAAGTGTAGTAACAGGAACTTATGATTTTACCGTAACAGTGACAGATCATGGTAATGGTGTCCTGACAGCGGTTACCAATTATCCAAATGGACAGAATCAAATTGAATTTGTAAATCAGTACGGTACAGAACCTGTGCCGGTGGAAATTACAGGAAGCAAGACTCTGGCACATGATACCAGTCTGACACCAGCTGATATTACAGGCAAATTCACATTTGCGCTGGAAGCGTTGACAGAGGGTGCACCGATGCCGGCGCAGACCACAGCAGTTAATGATGCGGCTGGAAATGTGGACTTTGGAACAATCACATTTACAACAGATCTTCTTCGGGATGTAATAACAACTGACAATGGAGTGAGAACCAAAGAGTTTGAATATAAGGTTACAGAATCTGGCAGTGCAGCAGGCGTGACCAATGATGCAAATGCATCAACGGGCAAAACATTCAAACTCACTCTGACGGATGATGGTAACGGTAATCTTACTGTAACAAGAAATCCGGCAGATGGACCTCTGTTTAGCTTTACCAATACATATCGTGTCGGTGAGCTTCCATCCAGCATTACCGATCAGGTAAAAGTCAATAAGACACTGGAAGGCAGAACGCTGAAAGAAGGCGAATTTAACTTCGAACTGGTGGAAGATGGTAATGTTGTGGCAACAGGAAGTAATGACGCAGACGGCAATGTAGTATTCAGCAGTATTACATATACACAGCCGGGCAGCCATGTTTATACGGTTCGCGAAGTGAAAGGCAGCGAAACGGGTGTTACATATGATGATCATAGCTATTTGGTATATACACAGATAACCGATAATGGCGATGGAACTCTCGGAGTAACACATCAGGCGATATCGTCTGAGGAAAATGATGAACTGGTTCCTGCAGAAGGAAATACTGTGACTTTCAATAACATTTACAAGGCAGAACCGGCTACCGTGACGATTGAAGCGGTCAAGAAGCTGACCGGCAAAGAGTTGAAAGACGGTGAGTTTACATTCCAGTTAAAAGATGTCAACGGTAAAGTTATTGCTGAAGCAAAAAATGATGTATCTGGAAAAATCAAGTTCGAAAATCTGAAATTTGAGGATGAAGGTACATATGAATATATCGTGTCGGAAGTAAACGATAAGCAGACAGGCATTACATATGACGAGAGAGAATTCAAAGTTACAGTTAAGGTAAGTGATAACAGCGAGGGTACCCTTTCAGCAGAAACAGACAGTGACGATATCGTATTTACTAATAGTTACAAAGCACCGAAAGATGGTAAAACAACGGATACTCCAAAGAAGCCAGATAAAGCACGCAGAGGAGTGGCTACCGGAGACAACAGTCATATGGTACTTTATCTGGTTCTTATGATCGCAGCAGCGGCAGCAGTCAGCATGGTGATTATCAGAAGAAAGAGAAGATAGAAAACAATCAGTCATATCAGATTGGGGATTCTATGTAGATGGCTTACGACCGGCAAATGGGAAGAAAGCGG
>CABRZK010000431.1 GCA_902475415.1 uncultured Eubacterium sp. | reverse complement strand
ACGCATGCCTTTTCCGCCACCGCCGCTGGCCGCTTTGATCATAACCGGAAAACCAATCTGTTCTGCAAGTTTCAGGCCATAATCAGACGTATACACTGCCTCTTTGGTACCCGGAACAACCGGAACTTTTGCATTAATCATGGTATTTCTTGCTTCCTGCTTGTTACCCATCCGACGGATGACTTCTGCGGAAGGTCCGATAAAAGCGATATGACACTGTTCACACATCTGGGCAAATTTTGCATTTTCAGATAAGAATCCAAATCCCGGATGAATTGCCTCTGCTTTGGAAGCAATGGCTGCACTTAAAATGCGTTCCATATTCAGGTAACTGTCTGCCGGTGCTGCTTTTCCGATGCAGATGGCTTCGTCCGCCAGTTGTGTATGGAGTGCATCTTTATCTGCTGTTGAATATACTGCTACAGAAGTGATTCCAAGTTCTCTGCAGGCGCGGATGATACGCACCGCAATTTCACCTCTGTTTGCAATTAATATTTTCTGAAACATGTTCTCTCTCCTAACCGATTGCAAAGGTCAGCTCTGCAATGACAGCTACTTTTCCGTCTACGGTTGCTTTTGCAGAAGCCACACCGATCGGTCCTTTCTGTTTGATCATGGTAGTTTCCAGCATCAGTACATCACCCGGAACCACTTTGCGTTTGAATTTTGCAGAATTGATTGCTCCGAAATAAGCAGTTTTTCCTTTAAATTCCTCACATCCTAAGATGGCTACTGCACCAACCTGTGCCAGTGCCTCTACGATCAGCACTCCCGGCATCACTGGTTCTCCCGGAAAATGTCCTGCAAAATACGGCTCATTGTAGCTGACACATTTTTTGCCAACCGCACGTTTTCCCGGCTCTAATTCTTCAATCGTATCAATCAGCAGAAACGGCTGACGATGCGGAATAATATCCATGATTTCTTTTGTTGTTAAAACTGACATCTGAAGCCCTCCTACTCAATCACAAACATTGGCTGATCATACTCGACCAGATCACCATTTTTTACTAAAATTGCTTTTATGGTTCCGTCATATTCAGACTCGATCTCATTCATCAGCTTCATTGCCTCAACAATTCCGAGAACCTGACCTTTTTTCACAGTATCTCCGACCTGTACATACGGAGCTGCATCCGGGGAACTTGCAGAATAAAAAGTTCCGACTAATGGACTTTTTACCACATTTCCGGAAATTTCTTCTGCTGCATCTGTAGCTTCTGCCACAGGAGCTGCTGCCGTAATCTGTGTCGGTGCTGCAACCGCTGCCGGTGCAAGTACTTCTACCGGCGCTGATGCAACGATTTTTTTCTCAGGATGTTTTTTTATTTTTACGGAAACGCCATTTTCTTCATAACAGAAATCTGTCAGACCTGCCTCGGAAACAGCGTTCATTAATTCGATTAACTGGCTAACTTCCATTTTCTTTCCTTTCCTTGATACCATAATCCGTATCTAAGTGTATGCTATGTATCTCTTTTGCATGGTTTTCCTCTGTGCAAGACCATGCAGAAAAAAATACTATTACAAATCCATCTTTTACTCTGTATATTTTTTAATCAGCAGACTTGCGTTGTGTCCGCCAAATGCCAGAGAGTTGGTTAATGCATATTCAAAATCCATATCCACACCATGGCCCTGTACATAATCCAGATCCAGTTCCTCGTCCGGATGCTCCAGACCGACAGTCTGATGTACATAACTGTTGTTCATCTGAAGTACGCAGGCAATAAACTCAACCGCACCGGCTGCACCCAGCAGATGTCCGATCATGGATTTTGTAGAGTTTACTTTGATATCATAAGCATGCTCACCAAAAGCGGCTTTGATTGCTCTTGTCTCAAACAGGTCATTATGATGAGTACTTGTTCCATGTGCATTGATGTATGTGATTTCTTCCGGTGCTACGTTTGCATCTTTTAATGCAAATAACATAGCATTTTTTGCACCCTCGCCATCTTCTGCCGGAGAAGTGATATGGTAAGCATCACTGGTTGC
>CABRZK010000430.1 GCA_902475415.1 uncultured Eubacterium sp. | reverse complement strand
ATAATGTTGAAAACAACATCTGCCTTGCTCACTTTTTGTGATTTATGTATTGTTTGTGCGCTCATAATGCATCCGCCTCTTTTCGCTAAAAATTTTCAGTCCGTACGTTCTCCGCTTACCACAAACTTGTGTCTCCAAGTTTTTTGGAAAATCCGTTGACCAGAAGTAACAATACAAAGTTAATAACGGTGTTGAACAGGTTTACTGCCGCAGAAAGGCTGTACTGATTGCTGATCATACCGATTTTGTATACATACGTGGAGATTACTTCGCTGATACTGGTGTTCAACGGGTTCTGCATGAGATACACCTTTTCGAATCCCAGATTCATCACATTGCCTGCACGCATAATCAGCAGGATCACTGCAGTAGGAATCAGGAAAGGCACATCAATGTGCCACAACCGTTGGATCTTGCTGGCACCATCCACCGTTGCCGCCTCGTACAAAGAGGGATCCACCGCTGCCAGCGCCGCAATGTAGATAATGCTGTCCCAACCTGCGTGTTGCCACACATCACTCCACACATAGACGTGCTGAAAGGCGCTCGCCTCTCCCATGATGTTGACCGGATTCTGAACGCCAAGCACCCGGGCCAGATTTCCGTAGATTCCGTTGCTGGGGGAAAGAAGGATTAACATTATGCCCACCATAACCACTGTGGAAATAAAGTGGGGCAGATAGGTCACCACTTGCAAAACCTGCTTGAATCGTTTCACCCGGATCTGGTTGACCATCAGAGCTAAAATAATAGGGAACGGAAAGCCTGCAATCAAGCTATACAAGCTCAAGCTCACCGTATTCCAAATCAGGTTTTTAGATTGGAATGAGTTAAAGAATTTTTGAAAATTCAAAAGTCCCACCCAAGGGCTTCCCTGAATTCCCTGTGAAGGAGAAAAATCCCTGAACGCAATTTGCACGCCGTACATGGGCAAGTAGTTGAAGCAAAACAGCAACACGACCGCCGGAAGTAACAACAAGTACAATCCCCAATTTCGTTGAATCCCTCTGCCAGCTCGGTATAGCTTATACCGCCAACCTGACCGCTGTCTTCCCATTGGATTTTCTGTCATAACCCTCATCTTCCTTTCTCCATTATCTCTGACAAAGCTTTCACTTGTCAAATTGGATGTTGTGGCAATATTATAAAGCGTAAGCCCTGCAAACAAAATGGCTGAATTTATGATTGTTTACCACTTTTTATCTACTTTCACCCGATATTTATTCGAATTTGATAAAAGTCTTTTAAAAGGAGCACTTTTTCCTCCCGAAACTTCTCGTTTTCCGCCTGTGTTTTAACCGTCAAAAGCCATCGGCTGAGTCAGAGATTTGATTCTTACTTTTTCTTTTTGTACAACTGCGGCATTTCCGTTTTTTCTTTCTTGATATAAAGGGGCCATTTCCCGCGTCAATGTCAGCAAAAAAGATGGCTTTCGGTTGAGAATTTTGCTTCCGCGAAACAACAGCTCCCCCTTGTGTAAAGCCGGAAGACAGACAAAAGAAGAATATGGTTTTAAGCGAGGACTCAACCAATGGTCGGTTGTTTTGCTCTTTGCTTTTTGCTATTGTAAGGATGAATTTAACACTGACGGAGCGCTTCATTACGTAGCTACCCAACCTATGGGGAAATAGGTGTGTAAAAACAGACAGTAAAAGACAGCCGTGTTCCCTTCAAGGCAAGGGAATACGGCTGTCTGGTTGAATTTATGGATTCTAAAGAAGATTTCTATTCGAAAACAGGTACACGTTTTACCACGCCACCGTCCATGGCAGATTGGTGAGCGCAGATTCCTACACCGGTCCAGTAGGCGCCGTCAATATCGCTGGGAACCGGAGTTCGATCTTCCAGAATGCTTCGGACAAACTCGTGGACTAAATGAGGATGAGAACCACCATGGCCACCGCCTTGCAGGAACGATAGATGAGGATTGCTGTCATCATACACTGTTTGTTTGGTGAAGCGCCCAATTTCCGCCGGTAAACGATCTGCATAGTCGGGG
>CABRZK010000429.1 GCA_902475415.1 uncultured Eubacterium sp. | reverse complement strand
GAATTCATTCTGAAGCAAAACGGTATCGATCCGTCTGAAGTCAATATTGACCAGAGCATTGATTTTGGTTCCACAGGTGCAGCCTTTACCGGTGGGCGTGGCACATACACGGTTGAATTTGAACCGGGAGCTACCTTACTGGAGCAGGAAAAGGCAGGATATGTCGTTGCATCCCTGGGCGTGGATTCCGGTTACGTGCCATATACAGCTTTCAGTGCAAAGCAGAGTTATATAGAGGCTCATCCGGATATCATTCAGGCGTTTACCGATGCATTGCAGAAAGGTATGGAATATGTGAACAGTCATACACCGGAAGAAATTGCTGCCAGCATTCAGCCACAGTTTACAGAGACCGATGCGGAGACAATTACAACGATTATTCGGCGCTATCAGGAACAGGATACATGGAAGACCGATCTGATATTTTCCGAAGAAAGCTATGAATTATTGCTTAATATTCTGGAGAGCGCCGGACAACTGGAAAAACGACCGACATACAGTGAGGTTGTGACAACGGAATATGCAGAAAAAGCATTGGAATAATGGGAATAGATAGATACTGACTTAAATGGAAAAGAGCTGGATTGTGTATAGACTGAGTATGATGCAAAATAAATGGTACTGTAGCACAAATCCAGTTCTTTTGTGTTGTAAGAAAAAAAAGTCAGTGATAAAATAAAAGCATTCTATGAAACAAGGAGAGTATAAAAATGGGATTAAACAGTACACCGAGTGCCAATCGCGTACATATTGGCTTTTTCGGACGAAGAAATGCAGGTAAATCAAGCGTAGTAAATGCAGTGACAGGTCAGGAGCTGGCAGTAGTATCCGATACCAAGGGAACAACCACGGATCCGGTTTATAAATCCATGGAACTTTTGCCGATTGGACCGGTGATGATCATTGACACGCCAGGTTTCGATGATGAGGGGACATTGGGAGAACTGCGCGTCAGAAAGACAAAGCAGGTGTTGAACAAAACAGATATCGCAGTGCTTGTGGTAGATGCCACAGAGGGGAAAAAGCAGTGTGACGAAGAGCTGATTCATATTTTTAAAGAAAAAGAGATTCCGTATGTCATTGTAAACAATAAGGTGGATTTGCTGGAAGAACAGCAATCCGAGCAGAAAAATGAATCTGATCAGCAGGAACAATATGTAAGTGCAAAAACCGGGGCCGGTATCTACGAACTGAAAGAATACATCGGTAAGTTAGCTCCGACAGAAGATATGACGTTAAAAATTGTGGGTGATCTGCTTCAGCCAATGGATTTTGTGATTCTTGTTGTGCCAATCGATTCCGCAGCACCGAAGGGACGACTGATTCTGCCACAACAGCAGACTATCCGTGATGTGCTGGAGGCAAATGCAGCAGCAATTGTGGTGAAAGAATCCGAGCTGCATGATACACTTGCACAGCTTGGAAAACGTCCGGCCATGGTGATCACAGACAGCCAGGCATTTGAACAGGTGGCAAAAGAAGTGCCAGAGGATATTTTGCTGACATCCTTCTCCATTCTGATGGCTCGCTTCAAAGGATACCTTGATACGGCAGTACGAGGCGTGGCAGCACTTGATGACCTGCAAGACGGAGACAAGATCCTGATTTCCGAGGGATGCACTCATCATCGTCAGTGTGACGATATCGGAACCGTGAAACTCCCACGCTGGTTAAAACAGTACACCGGCAAAGAACTGGTGATTGAAACAAGCTCCGGTACGGAATTTCCGGAAGATCTGACAAAGTATGCGCTGGTCATCCACTGTGGCGGATGTATGCTCAATGAGCGGGAAGTCCGTTATCGTATGAAATGTGCAGTAGACCAGGGAGTACCATTCACCAATTATGGCATTGCCATTGCCCAGATGAAAGGAATTCTGAAACGAAGCATCGAAATCTTTCCTTACCTGACGGAGGATATAAAGTAAATAATAGAAAATAAAAAACAAATGTCTTTTGGATATCGTTCTGGGAGGCATTTAGTTTTGTAAAAATATTGATATA
>CABRZK010000428.1 GCA_902475415.1 uncultured Eubacterium sp. | reverse complement strand
ATTGGAATTTTGCGTGATAAGATTTTTTGCACCGCTGCCGACAAGGTGAGCTTCGACTTCCATAAGGGAATCGTTGTTAATGAGCTGAACAAGCTGGTTGATGATATTGGAGCATAAGTATTTCATATCTTTAAGAAATACCTTATCTCTAATATAGTGATACATAATAACAATCTCCTCTTCGCCCATGCCACCCATTCAGCGTTTCTCGCTAAATCATTATAGCATACTCGCAAACGATGCCCGTGTCAATACTTTCAGGTAAAAAAGAAGTGGATGTAACTGAAATCAGTTACATCCACTCGATATGGCAAATCTACCGCTCATGGATACAATGCACCATGTTTTGACGGCATGGTGCATTGTTTTATGGGTTCAGGTTTGATGCGCCGGGACAATAGGGACAGAAAGGACAACATCAAGTCTGCCTATCGAACCGTATAATACTTTTGGTTTCTGCTTTTGGGCTTTTCCGGTATGGTCATTGCAAGCTTTTCGGCAGCCAGCAGTGGCTGAACATAATGCTGCATCGCATAAAAAACGGTTTTCACGCCCAAAAATGCCGCAATCTCCTGCCGTGTTTTCGGCTCATGACAAAAACGCCAACAGATCTCCGACTGGCTCGGTATTTACCGCTTCTTTCTCCACTTCCGCTTTATTATAAAGCGTTACCACGAACTCGTTTTTGCGGTTTTCAAATTTCGGTTCCGGTAAGCCATATCCCTTCATCGCATTACGCATGGTAGGAATGCCCGAGTAGCGATGCTCTGCTGCGGTCAGCGTTTCTGCCATGACGGCCAGCGCAGGATTTCGAAGATCCGGTTTCGCAATGCCCAGCTGTTCAATGCTCATTCGGCCATACAAACTTCCGGGGCTGTGAATTTCGACACGGTTTGTGAAAAAGTCAATTTGAACCGGAGTTCCCTCCGTATGAATGCTATAGTCGCGGTGAATGATGGCATTGAGGATTTCTGTTTGCATATTTTGTTTGCTAATTCAATCAGATCTTCGATTAACAAGCTAACATCACCCTTCGATACGCTAATTACAGCAAAAACATTTTGCTGATTCAATCAAATTTTGCTGAATAAGCAAAGAGCCTTTGAATATTTCATCAAAATCAAAGGCAAACCGAAACTATCCACAATTATGGGCAGGGGATGTTAAGTTTCCGCACGCTTTCGGCTTGTGCGGAAACTTCGTAAATGATAACTTTTCGATAACTCTCCGGCCCTGTCATTGACTGTCACAGATCCGGCAATATACTGTCGTTGCTGAAGGAGGTGTCGCTATGACCCAATCAGAATACGAAGCGGAGTTGCACTTTCGGCTCTGTAAAAGTATCTTCGCCACTCTGGCAATCAGGGGAATCATCGGAGAAGATGATTCGCACACTTTACTCCGTGCCGCTGTGGAAAAATACCATGCACCAATTGGCGAACTGGAGGTGAACAGCATTGCGGTCGAAAAGAATTACACGGGTTGAGTTCCCGGCCAGGACAATCTCCCCGAAACAGCCGCCGCCCACAAAACGGGTTGCCGCTTATGCCAGAGTATCCACCATGAAGGATGCCCAGGAGAACAGTCTCCAATCCCAGCAGGAGTATTTCACGGAATACATCCAACGCCATCCGGACTGGGTATTTGCCGGGATGTACACCGAAAGGTAAACCCAAGAATTGATACAAAGAAATGCTGTTGTCAGAGCGGCAGAATGGCTTGAAATCAAGGGCTTTCAGAGATTAGGAACTCTCCGGCAACTCATTCTTTACGCCCGATTGTTGCCGACATCATGACAACAGCGCAGATGATTTTGACAACAGCAACGGAGAAAATGACAACACCTCAAGCAATGGTGACAACAGCAGAGAGAAATGTGACAACACCCGCTGATAACAGCAAAATCAGTTATAAACACGAGACTTTCTACATTTTGTTTAAATTTGCGAATTCTGTTAAAGCCCCAAAAGCCCAAATCAGAAAAAAACGGGGAAAAGCAAAACATTATTTAA
>CABRZK010000427.1 GCA_902475415.1 uncultured Eubacterium sp. | reverse complement strand
CTGCTCACGGCTGCTCTGTTTCGTCTTGATAAAGGTACGGCCTACATAGCTGTTTTTGACAAATGCGGTTCCATACGGAATGCCGGACTCCATTGCATAGCCCAGTGCTGCTGCATTTCCGGATTCCGGAACGCCCACAACCAGATCTGCCTCTACCGGTGAATCCTGTGCCAGAAATCTGCCGGCTTTGATTCTTGCATCGTAAACGCTGACGCCGTCAAAATGACTGTCTGCTCTTGCAAAATAAATGTACTCGAAAATACATCTTCCTTCTTTACATGGATCAATGGCATTTGTCATATCCGATGTAATCTCACCGTCACCATTGATGGTAACAACTTCGCCTGGTTTGACATCACGTACAAATTCTGCGCCGATGGTCTCCAGCGCGCAGGTCTCGGATGTGATGATGTAGGAATTATCACGTTTTCCGATACATAACGGTTTGAATCCAAATGGATCACGGGCACCGATCAGTTTTCTCGGGCTCATGACTACAATAGAATAAGCACCTTTCATCTTGGCTGCTGCACGCTGTACTGCTTCTTCTACCGTACCAACTTTCAGACGCTCTCTTGCAATATGATACGCAATAACCTCTGAATCAATGGTTGTCTGGAAAATCGCACCTGTATATTCCAGATCGTGACGCAGTTCATTGGCATTGATCAGGTTTCCGTTGTGTGCCAGTGCCAGTGTACCTTTCACATAATTTAATACCAGTGGCTGTGCATTTTCTCTGGTGGATGCTCCCGCTGTCGAATAACGCACATGACCGACACCGATATCACCTTTCAAACGTCCAAGGTTTTCTGCATTAAACACCTCATTGACTAATCCCATATCTTTGAAACTGGACACTTTCCCTTTTGGTCCCTGAGTCTCACTGACCGCGATACCACAGCTTTCCTGTCCACGATGCTGCAGGGCGAACAGACCATAATAAATGGTAGATGCCACATCGCCTCCGTCTAAATCATAGATACCAAAGACACCGCACTCCTCATGCAATTCGTCCTGTGCCATGGTCTGTTCCATTTTGTTTTCCAGCATGAATCTTTTCCCTCCAACTTACGCAGTTTTATGCCTGGAATTTCTTTCCAGTCAGTTTTTCATATGCCTCGATATATTTATCAACGGTTTTCTTGATTACCTCATCCGGAAGCAGATAATCGCTGTCCGGATTTGCTTTTAACCAGTCTCTTACAAACTGTTTGTCATAGGATGGCTGTCCTTTTCCTGCTTCATCACCCAGAACGACATTTCCGTTCTCATCCAGACCAAACTCAAATTTGGTATCGGCGATGATGATACCTTTGCTTAACGCATACTCTGCACATTTTTTGTACAGTGCGATGGTATAATCACGCAGTTTCTCTGCATATTCCTGTCCTTTGCCCGGATAAATCTTCTCCAGATTGATAACAGTCTGCTCAAAGCTTACGTTCTCATCATGGTCACCGATCTCAGCTTTTGTAGATGGTGTGTAGATCGGCTCAGGCAGTTTCTCAGATTCTTTTAATCCTTCCGGAAGCTTGATGCCGCAGACGGTACCGTTCTCGCAGTAGCTTGCCCAGCCGCTTCCTGTAATATATCCACGTACAATACACTCTACCGGCAGCATCTCAAGTTTCTTACATTTCATGCTGTTTCCGTCAAATCTCTCGTTCTGGAAAAACTCCGGCATATCTTTCACATCAGTAGAAATCATATGGTTCGGTAAAATATCTTTTGTAAAATCGAACCAGAACTCTGACATTTTTGTCAGGATCGTACCTTTTTTCTCAACTTTATTTTTCAGAATTACATCAAAAGCAGAAATTCTGTCTGTAGCAGTAATGATCAGGCTGTCACCAATATCATATACCTCACGTACTTTTCCTTCTTTCACCGGTTTGAATGTCTGAATACTCATAGCGATTGATTCCCCTTTTCTCTGTATTGTACTTATTTTGTAACATAAATCTTATATGAAACCGTTTCCTGTAAATACAGGTATCAACTTCTTTATTTCCTGTTTTTTCC
>CABRZK010000426.1 GCA_902475415.1 uncultured Eubacterium sp. | reverse complement strand
TTTTTTGTTATCTTCCTCTGCCAGTTCCATCATTTTTTCCAGTTCCCGCTTGCGCTTTCGGATGTCTGTCAGTTTTTCAGAATATGCCTCATAAATATAAAAGCTTGGAATCCGTCGTCCATCCGGATCCAGGATATCCAACGCCTCTTCGAGATTTTTATAATCAAGACCTGTCATTTCTGTCTGACCATTGACATAACGGGCTTCATTTCTGGCCTGTTCCGAATAAATCAGGAAGTTTTTCATTTCAAATAATTCGATATCGTTCAGACACATTTCCCTGGCCTTTTTTATTGTTGGACGTACATCCTTCATCTGCATAAATATACGACGCAGATGGTTGATCTCCTGTTTCAGATCATCTTTTTTCCCGATCAGTTTTTCCAGATTGGAAAGTTCTTCCACCAGAAGTTCCTGTTCCTCAATGGTATATGGTGTAAGCCGCCGTACTCGCTCCTGCCCATAAGGCGAAGACGGATTTAGCCGGTCTAAAATATATTGCAGTCCCACACTGCTTTTTTGTTCATATGTCAACTGAATCATTGTTGTTCCCCCATAGTTTTATTTTGTATATGCATCCCGGACATTATAAACAGGTACATCAATCGCTGCTGACATTTTCTCCATAAATTCATCCTTGTCAAAATGAAATCCATATGCAGAAAAAGGATTGATGGTAACTGCCAGAAGCTGTAATGCATCTGCCACTTCAAATCGCAGTCCTTTGATCCGCAGCTTCTCATACATATCACTGGAAAGCAGTATCTTACTCCCATCCAGTAAAACAAATTTTTTATTCTTCAGATCCGTATTGGACATAATCAGTGTCTTCACCATTGCATCCGTCAGTCCCCCCTGAACGACGATGTACTCCGGTGGATTCTCGATGCCCCTCCGCCATATTTTTTCCGGTGTCACACGCTCGGTGGGCAGTTTAATATGCTCCGGATCAGTCACCGGAATATATTTCATATCGTTCTGATTCCAGAGTGCTTCCGGGACCTCAAAAGGTGCCTGCGGAAGTTGCAATATCTCACAGGAATACGCCGTATCCCGAACAACCATATTCAGATTCTTATGATACGAAGCACCGGTACACAATATCGTACTCTGACTGACTTTTCTGGAACAGAGACTTTTTCTTCCAAGCGCTCCGTCGATCAGTATCTTATCTACGCCATACGGGCGAATCAGTTCCGATACAGCTGCCAGCTGACTGGTCATCGATGGTCCTGCAATCTGCACAAAACCGTCCGTCCGTGCTCGAAAAATGATAATTTCTCCCATGGGCGTATAGATTCCGGTGGAGCAGAGAATCTCCCTGGTTGTGTCGCAGTATTTCAACAAATCTGCTGCCGTAGCAACAATAGTCCCTTTATATACAAAAATGCCCGGTTTCACCGTATTGGTCACCAGGTCTGTACTTTCTCCATCTCTTCCTACTGATGTAGCACCAAAAGAAACCCCGTTTTGTTTCAGCTCTGCGATCAGCTGATTTAACGTGGTTGTCTTTCCGGCATTTTTACACATACCGATCAGGGAAACAGAATCATAAGGTGCTACCAGTTCGTATAATGATTTCATACTATCCTCCATCACAAACCTGCTTTTCATCTACCATCCTCCCGGGCACACCCGGAAAGTGCGTAAAAAAGCTACATCTCGATTCCCTTTCTCGCCGGTACACCTTTCTGATATGGATGTCTGACCGCACTCATATTTGTAATATAATCTGCCAGTTCCACCAGTTCCGGCTTGGGATTGCGTCCTGTCAGAACTACTTCCAGTTCTTCCGGACGATTTTTCAGAAATTCCACTACTCTGGCTGTATCAATGAGTTCCGCATTACACAGATCCAGTATCTCATCCATAACCAGCAATCTGGCTTTCTGTTCTACTGCTGTCGCCGTAACCTTTTCAAATAATGCTGTATAGGCTGCCTTTGCCTCAATTTTTTGCTCCGGTGTCATGAGAAAAGAAAATCCAAAATAGTGTGTTTCCACCAATACGGTGATATTTGGAATCTT
>CABRZK010000425.1 GCA_902475415.1 uncultured Eubacterium sp. | reverse complement strand
AAAATACAGAATTCATATACTGATGATATGAAGAAAAAAAAGAAAATAGTGTCGACCGGACAGATTGTAAAATATCTGGAACTGCCGAAAGATCTTATGTACGGAGCAGCGATTCTGACTGTCACGGGAAGAACAGATCTTTTGATAGAAAATTATAAAGGTATTGTGGATTACCGGCAGGATAAAATACGTCTTCTGCTGAAAAAGGGGCAGGTGGAAATTACAGGAAACCAGTTAAAAATTGAGTATTACACCAGTGAAGATATGCGAATCACGGGAAGAATTGACCGGATAGAATATGACGTGTGAGGAGATATGTGTGGTGGTGAAACTCATCAGATTTTTTCGTGGTTACCTGTATGTAAGTCTGACCGGCTATTCACCGGAACGATTTATGAATCTGTGCGGAAATGCAGGGATTGTTCTGTGGAATATAAAGCCGGATGAGGATGGATACTGCTTTTTTATCAGTCTGCAGGCATTTCGAAGACTGCGTCCCATATTGAAAAAAAGCGGTACGCATGTCCGGATAAAGAAGAAAATTGGTCTTCCGTTCATGAGTTTCCGGTATCGGTATCACCGTTTTTTTGCGGTTGGTCTGGGTGGTCTGCTTGTGATCCTTTTTGCTATGTCAGGGTTTATCTGGAAAGTGGATGTGTCTGGAAACTGCCGTTATTCAACGCAGGTCATGCTGGATTATCTGAAACAGGAAGGTATTGGTTATGGCACGTGCAGGAGGAGAATTCATTGTGAGGAAGTGGAAACCCTGCTGCGCAAGCAATTTCCGGATATCATCTGGGTATCAGCACGAATCAGCGGAACCAGGTTTTGTCTTGAGATGCAGGAAAAACTGGATGGTACGTTATCCGGGAAAAGTGAAGGAGTTACAACCGAAACTGCCACGGATCTGCTGGCAGATGTTCCGGGAACGGTGGAATCAATTGCAGTACGCAGAGGAACTCCCCTGGTGAAACAGATGGATCTGGTAAAGGATGGAACTATACTGGTCAGCGGAGAACTGCCCTTGGAAGATGATAATGGGGAAGTCGCCGGATATGAATATTGCAATGCTGATGCGGATGTATATATTCGTACAACACTTCCGGTCCACATTTCTTTCCCGGCTCAGAAGACACGGCTGGTAAATACGAAATCTTGCAGGTATGGTATGGTTCTGATATTTGGAAGCCGGCAGATTTCTTTTTTTGAACATCAGGAGATGGGAAATATTATATATAACTGTTATCTGCATCCTAAAATCGGCAGAGATTTTTATCTGCCCTGTCAGGTAATATGGAGAAAACAAGAAGCTTATAAAGTTGAAAAGATTCCTTACAGCAAGCAGGAAATTCAGAAGGTTGCAGAGAAAAAACTTTTTGATTATTGTAAGAAATTGGAAGAAAATGCTATTCAAATACTTGAAAAAAGTGTTATTATAGAAACGACTGACACAGAAGTATCTGTGCAGGGGTCTCTGGAAGCCCTGGTAAAAGCAACCCGCCGGGCAGAGACAGAAAAGACGACAAGACAGGAAGGAACTGGCACATATGGAATTAACACAGCAGATGTTGGACATTCCGATTGACCATATGTCAAATGTATTCGGAAAGTTCGATGCCTGGTTAAAACAGATTGAAAAATATCTGCAGGTTACGATGGTAGTACGCGATGGCAGCTTAAAAATCATGGGAAGTGACGGAAATGTCGAGAAGGCATGCGCAGTCATGAATGAACTTGTTGGTATGTCGAAACGTGGAAATGATATTACGGAACAGACCGTGACTTATGCGTTGGAGATGTGTGGATGTACGAAGAATCATCCGCTCCTGGAGGCAGACAGTGAGATTATCTGTCATACTGTTCAGGGAAAACCGGTAAAGCCGAAGACACTTGGACAGAAGGATTATGTGGATCAGATTCGCAATAAAATGATCGTATTTGGTATTGGACCGGCAGGAACAGGAAAGACCTATCTGGCAATGGCAATGGCAATTACTGCTTTTAAAAATGAAGAAGTAAGCAGAATT
>CABRZK010000424.1 GCA_902475415.1 uncultured Eubacterium sp. | reverse complement strand
CTAAGTCCACAATTTCGCAAAGAATTATCTTCCATGAATGAAGGACTTTTTATGATCTCGTATGTCGGTGTTATCCACATAACTTTGTTCAAGGCCGAATTTGACCTGAAATTTATGCGAACATATAAATGCGCTCATTTAGTAGATTATGAAAAACTAATGAAAAAAGTTGAAGTTCTTGATGATGGGGATGAAATAAAATTCACTTTCCAACACGGTGAAGATAACACCTCCATTGATTCGCTAAAAATTCCAGACAAAATTAAAGAACAATCCTAAAAAATTCCGCCAGAGTCTTATAACTGACTCTGACGGAATTTTTCTTATGCGGCCTTTAACTGATTTTCCTGTTCCATGTTCTCCTTGTCCTGCTGACGTTTCCATGCTTCAAACTCCTTTTGTCCTTCTTCGCTTTCAAAGAAAGCCACGATATCCGGCCAGAGACAACGCGCAACCGCGTCAATGGCATGCTGCGGATAAGGCGTGTTGTTGACGATTTTCTTTTTCCGTGCCATCCGCTCACCGTCCTCATCGCTCGCACCTCGACGCGGCGGCGCTGCGTTCTTGACGTTTGGCACGTTCAAGGATTTCAGGCGGAATCCGCTCTACAATTCTGCGAAGTTCCCGATAATCGCTCAAGAGTTGCGCGTCATCCAGTTTCTTTTGAACACTTCCGCGTTTGGCAGTATCCAGTTTGCTTTGGAGTTCCGCAACTTCCTTCTTCAAAGAAGCGTTTTCAGTAGTTGTATCCGTAAAAGCGACTTTGTACTGGTCAAGCTGGGTCTGCATCCGCTCCACGCTGGGGATAAATCGTTCCAGCAGGGCTTCAACCTCCTGCAACTTGCTCTTGGCATTAAACATGGTCGCATCATCCATAACCGCTTCGATTTTCCTGCTCTGCTTGGCAAGATGGGTCATTTCTTTGAACACACGCGGCGGAATGTGCTTGCGGTCTGTCTTATCGGCGCTTTCGCCGCGTTCAAGGTCAGGATACTTGCTGACCATGTGTTCCCAATAGGCACTCTGCCACTGGCTCAGTTTAGCTTTGTTGCCGATAATCTCTTTGGCACTCAAACGATTATCTTCCGTCAGAGGAACGAACGTGACGTGCATGTGCGGGGTTTTCTCGTCGAGATGAACGACGGCGGATACAAAGGTTTCCGCGCGCTGTTTCTGTTTCAGAAATTCAAGCGCATGTTCAAAGTATTCTTTGATCTGCTCCTGCGTCTTGTCCTTGAAGAAACTGGGCGTACCGGCAATCAGGACTTCGACCAGCTTCACGCTGTCCGACCTCACGCGGCATCCCGCTTCGGCAATCTGCCGTTCGGCTTCCTCCCGATAGGAATGTTCCGGCTGAATCAGGTGGAAGTTCAATGCACTGCGGCTCGTGTCCACATCGGGATTGCTGGCGTATTTCTCTTTGGTGCGCTCGTCATGGGCTTCAATCCTGCCGATTTCAGGCCCTTTATATTTTGAAAATCTCATGATGGCGTATTGCGCTTTCGCCATGTGTACCTCCTCAAAAAATATATAGTAGCGTTTTTCGCTTTTTTGCTATGTACGTACGTACACGATGCACAAACCGTTGCTTAGTAAAATTGCCTTTATCTCAGAAATGAAGCAATATCTCATTTTTTCATGAATTCCGATAGAGTTTATCGTCCTTCGCTCCACGGTGTACGTACGTACGTAGCGTTTCAACGTATTTCTCACTTATGCGATTTTGTTCTTTTCGTCGAACGGCGTTTCCATCCATGTTTTCTGCCAGCCATCTGAAAGCTGTATTGCAGCGCCGATTCCCTTAAAGCCCCAAACACGGCGACCTTGCAAGTTCAAAACATTATTGGTATGTATAATGTCATACTGTTTGGCATGAGCCACAAGATAATCGCTGACTGTTCTCAATTTGAGAGCAGGAAAGGCGTTTTCTTCGCACCAGAACGTATAAATCCTGTATAGCTCTTTAGAACTAATGGTTCTGTTTGGGCTTCGTTCAATATATCCATCCGAATCCATAAAGAGGATGACG
>CABRZK010000423.1 GCA_902475415.1 uncultured Eubacterium sp. | reverse complement strand
TGTGCGCCCGGATAATCCACGCATCAATATGGACATTTTTGTGCCAGTGGAATGTTCCAAAGGTGCGGTAAGCGGTCATAAGGTTGTGGTAGAACTGACTTCTTATGGCGGAAATGGCAAAAAGCCGGAAGGAAAAGTGATTGAGATCATCGGTCATGAAAATGATCCGGGAACAGATATCATGTCACTGGTGCGTGCGTATGGATTACCGGTGGAATTTCCGGAAAAAGTGCTGAATCAGGCAGAACGTGTGGCAAAGGATGTTACATCTGCGGACATGGCAGGACGCATGGATCTGCGCGACTGGCAGACCGTTACGATCGACGGAGAAGATGCCAAAGATCTGGATGATGCCGTAACGCTGACGAGAGAGGGTGACTTCTGGCAGCTTGGCGTGCATATCGCTGATGTGACGAATTATGTGCAGGAGCACAGCGCCCTTGACGTGGAAGCATTAAAGCGCGGAACCAGTGTGTATCTGGTAGACCGTGTCATTCCGATGCTGCCCCACACGCTGTCAAATGGAATCTGTTCCCTGAATCAGGGAGAAGATCGTCTGACCTTAAGCTGCATCATGAAAATTGACGCAAAAGGAAATATCGTAGACCACAGAATTGCAGAATCAGTGATCAATGTTGACCGTCGGATGAGTTATACAGATGTAAATAAAATTATTACATTAAAAGATCCGGAGACGACAGAAGAATACAAAGATTTTGTGCAGATGTTTTTTGATATGAAAGAAGTAGCAGACCTGCTTCGTGCAAAACGACGCAAACGCGGCTCCATTGATTTTGATTTTCCGGAGACAAAGATCATCCTTGATGGTCAGGGACATCCAATCGACATCAAGCCGTATGACCGGAATCCGGCGACAAAAATTATCGAGGATTTCATGCTGGCTGCCAATGAGACAGTAGCGCAGGATTATTTCTGGCAGGAAATTCCATTTCTGTATCGTACACACGAAGTGCCGGATACGGAAAAAATCAAAAAGTTGAGTACTTTTATCAATAATTTTGGCTATCATATTCATATCGGTTCCGATGAGGTGCATCCAAAAGAACTGCAGAAACTGCTGGCAAATATCGAAGATACACCGGTGGAAGGACTGATTTCCCGCCTGACACTCCGTTCCATGAAACAGGCAAAATACAGCGTGGAATGTGTCGGCCATTTTGGCCTGGCAGCACAGTATTACTGTCATTTCACCTCACCGATCCGCCGTTATCCGGATTTGCAGATTCACCGCATCATCAAGGACAATCTGCGTGGACGCATGAATGAGAAGAAGATTGAGCATTACTGGAAAATTCTTCCGGAAGTAGCACAACAGACCAGCCAGTTAGAACGTCGTGCCGATGAAGCAGAGCGCGAGACCATTAAAATGAAGAAAGTAGAGTACATGGAAAGCCGTATCGGAAACGAGTACGAAGGTGTCATTTCGGGTATCACCAATTATGGTCTGTATGTGGAACTGCCAAATACCGTAGAAGGCATGGTGCATGTGACAACTTTGCGTGGGGACTATTTCAACTATATAGAAAGCACCTATGAGATGGTGGGAGAAAACACGGGCAAAAGTTATAAGCTGGGTCAGACCGTAAAAATCCGTGTCATTGGTACAGATAAACTGGTGCGCAGAATTGATTTTGAACTGGTAGAACCATAGAGTGTGTTGGAAAAAATGTATCAAATGAGAGATGCCTCTTGATGTAGCCTGTTACATTGGTTTTGCTTCGAATACAGAAGCCGCAAAGTGTAACATGATTTTTACAGAAGGGAGTATTGAAATACTGAAAAATCGTTTTGATAGAAATAGCGGGAAAGGGAATACAGTATGGGAAAAGACAGATATAAATTAGTAACAAATAACAAAAAAGCATATCATGATTATTTTATTGATGAGACATACGAAGCAGGAATTGCACTGCATGGAACCGAAGTGAAATCTGTACGCATGGGAAAATGCAGTGTCAAGGAATCTTTTATCCGTATTGAGAACGGAGAAGTAATCGCATACGGGCTGCACATC
>CABRZK010000422.1 GCA_902475415.1 uncultured Eubacterium sp. | reverse complement strand
GTACCACTCAGATATTCTTTGGCTTTTTCTATTCTGAGATTCGTTACATAGTTGATAAATGTAACGCCCAGTTCTTTTTTAAAAATATCACACAGATAATTCTTGCTGATATTAATATTTTCCGCTACATCCTGCAGGGAAATATTCTCATGAAAATGTCCCTGAATATAATCCAGTGCTGCACGGATCATCTTGGAAGGTGCTGCCACTTCCTGTGCGGCAATCTGTTCAGCAACTGTCATCAGCTTCTGTTCCACCAGGTTTTTCTGAATCTCCATGGCCGGATATTCTCTTTTCAATACCCGAAGATCCAATTCCCTCTGAGAAACCACATGGTCTGTCAGATTGAACTTAAACTGCAGCTGATATACACGCAGCAAAATCAGAAATGTAACACTGCAACTGTAATCCCGGATCAGTATCGGATTCCGATCCTCCGGAAGTTCATAAATCTTCTGAAGAATTTCGGACAGATCCGACATTTCTCCTGCTGTAATCATGTGGAATAACTTCTCAATTTCATCATATGGCATGTGAATATTGATTTCATCCGTACGGATTGGATTCGCATCCGAATGTTCATCAATATTAGCTTTTTGCATAAAAATACGGCGAATACAGTCATTTCTGGCGCTGAACAGTTCACGGATTCCATGATGAATATGGCTGACACCACATACCAGACTCACTCCCTGTTTTCGTTTTTCTTCTGCCAGTTCCTGTGCCGTTTGCCGTATTATCCTTCCTTCTGAAACCGTAAGATGATAAATATAAAAATACAGACTTTCATCGGACAGAAAATCCTCCACAGAACCGAAATCAGAGAACTGCGCTTCGCTCTCCTGGATCAATTTTCCGATTGCCGACATATAATCCCCCTGAAGATACGCCTGGTCAAAATCCACTTTAATCAGAATAAAATCTGTATCAAAAATGTCCAATGTATGATGAACCTGTAAAGTCTGATACAATTTTTCATCAAACACATTTTCTTCCACCAGGGACAAAAAGAATCTGTTTTTCAGTTCTGTGTAGCTGTTTTTCAAAAACAAAGCCATTGCATCTGCCTGTTGCTTCTGTGATCTTTTTTCCGACAATTTTGCATACATGGTATCCAGCATCTGCTGAAAATCATCTTTTTTGATTGGCTTTAACAGATAATCACTGACCCCGATTTTCACGGCACTCTGGGCAAATCCAAAATCACCATATCCGGACAGAATCACAATTTCACTTTCCGGAAGCAACTCTCTGGCTTTTGTCGCAAACTCAAGACCACTCATCTGTGGCATTTTGATATCCGTGATCATCAGATCCGGCTGCAGATCAGGCAAGGATTCTAATGCTTTCTGTGGATTCTGGAACGTTCCAACTACCTGAAATCCTGCTTTTTCCAGATCAAATACTTTCTGAATCCCCCTGGTCACAATTTCCTCATCATCCAGTAATAATAATCGATACATAATCTCCCCTGTTAATATTTTTACCTTTTGAAATACACAGAGCCAGATACATGCTTGCTCTGGCTCTGAATTATTACATATATTTTTTCTTTGCTTTATTCAGCTGTGTCAAAAACCATGCAATTCCAATTACAAAAAACACGATTCCAACAGCTTCTGCAATCTGATTTTTCAGAAAAGCTTCTACTGCCAGTTCATACAATCCGTAAATTGCGCATATAAAACCAAATATCATTGTTTTCGGAGCCATCAGATCACAAAACTCTTTTGGCTGACGAATGCGCAGCAGATCCTGCTGAGATACCAGCCACTGCGGTACCTGATGATCCTGTTTCATTTTTCGTGCAGTTGTAATGGAATAAATACCATATACGATCAGAATAAAATCAAATATAGTCATGATTCCAACATTCCCCATAGCTGTTGATGTCATGCTTTCCTTACTCTCCAATCTTCAAAAATTCTTTCACAACCTTCGGCATTTTCTGAACTTCACACACCGTTTTATGAAGTACTTCCGCGCTGCGGATATCCTCGATTGCCTGCGGTACTTTCACGTTTGCAATCTTGGAAAGTTCATC
>CABRZK010000421.1 GCA_902475415.1 uncultured Eubacterium sp. | reverse complement strand
TGCTGAAACCGGGAGGACGTTTGTGTATTATCACATTCCATTCACTGGAAGATCGTATTGTAAAAACAAACTTTAAGCGGAACGAAAATCCATGTACCTGCCCACCGAATTTTCCAGTGTGTGTATGTGGAAAAAAATCATTGGGGAAAATGCTTACACGAAAGCCAATTCTTCCGTCAGAAGAAGAACTTGAACACAACAAACGTTCAAAAAGCGCAAAGTTGCGTGTATTTGAACGAAGATAAACAGGTATTATAAAATTAGAAGGTGTATAACAAAATGGAAAGTAGAGACAGACAATATCGACGTAATACATATATTGAAGGAAATGTAGTCAGACAACGGGAACTGGCGCCTGCAAGAAGAGAACAGCAGGTAGAAAAAAGCCGGGAAGAACTGCAGAGAGAACGTATCAGAAGAAGTGCGGCAAAGCAGAATCAGCAAAGAGCTCTGGCAATGAACCGTGGCTATGTGGCATTCCTGACGCTGGCAACAGCAGTCTGTTTTATGGTTTGTGCTGTATTTATTCATCTTCAGTCAGATGTAACGACCAGACTGGCCAATATTGCATCGATTGAAAGTCAGATTGCTGAGACAAAAGCAGATAATGTGGCAGCAGAGAAGAGACTGGAGACTACAATGAATCTGGATCAGGTTCGTGAGGCTGCAAAGGCTCTTGGTATGGTGACACCGGGGAGTGAACAGGTTCGTTACTATTCAGTGGAAAACAGTGACTATATGAACCAGTATGGGGAAATTCCATCCAATTAATCCTGTGGAGGAGAGCGAATGAGACCCAGAAGACGAAGAAAAACAGAAAAGACATACAAATTTCTCACCAGAATGAAAGCAAAGATGTTGATTATCTTTATTGCGATTGCAGGTGTTCTCATCTGCCTGGTGGGACGTTTGGCGTATATTGAATTAAAAAGCGGCGACAAGTATGAAAAAATTGTATTAAATCAGCAGGAATACAGCAGTAAGACCATACCATTCCGCAGGGGTGACATTGTAGATAGAAAGGGAACCGTCCTGGCGACGAGTACAGATGTTTACAATGTCATTTTAGATTGCAGTGTTCTGACATCAAAGGATGATTATCTGGAACCGACGCTGGCTGCACTGAGTCAGTGTTACGTCAGTGAAAATAAGAAAAAACGGTATTACGTGCTGGCAAAGCGATTACCGTATGAGGAAATTGCCGAGTTTGAATCTCTGCAGAATGATAAGGACAAAGGAAAAAATATCAAAGGTGTATGGTTTGAAAAAGAATACATCAGAAATTATCCATATGATTCGCTGGCATGTTCAGTCCTTGGATTTACTACGACGGGTAATGAAGGAATCGGCGGACTGGAAGATTATTATAATGACACACTGAATGGTATTGACGGAAAAGAATACGGATATGTGAATTCAGATTCCAATTATGAGATCAAGGTTAAAGATGCCACAGATGGAAACAATGTGGTTTCTACCATAGATGCAAACCTGCAGTCCATTGTAGAAAGCAAGATCGCGGAATTTAATGATGCCATGAAGGATTCTTCCCACGAAGGAGCAAAAAATATTGGTGTGATCATGATGGATCCAAACAGCGGGGAAGTGCTTGCTATGTCCACAAACCGTACTTTCAGCCTGCAAAATCCATGGGATGCAGATACAAACAAGTATTTTACAGACGAAGAACGTGCCAATATTATCAAACAGGCGGAACGTGTAGAACTGAAAAAATATTACAGCCTGGATGAGATTAATGCTATGACAGATGACCAATGGAACGCCGCACTGAGCGAGCATTACAGCACAGAGCAGTTAGATCAGATCCATCATCTTGCTTTACTGAATCAGGTGTGGAATAATTTCTGCGTATCTTCTACCTATGAGCCTGGATCAACAGCAAAACCATTTACTGTTGCGGCAGGACTTGACAGTGGCGCGTTAAGCGGAAATGAGACTTATTATTGTGATGGTGGTGAAACTATTGCCAATCATCATATCAGCTGTATTAAAAAATCAGGTCATGGGGTAGAAACGATTCAGCAGGCG
>CABRZK010000420.1 GCA_902475415.1 uncultured Eubacterium sp. | reverse complement strand
TGCTTATGTGATGTACTATGCCCGCAAAGTCAAAAAAAATCCGACCAAATCTGTGGTTTATGGCACTGAGCTGGATGCAGTCAAGGCAAAATCTTTGAATGAATTACAGACAGCATCTATGAATATCCGTCAGGGGTTATGTTTAGTCCTTTTCTTTGGAGTCATTATATTTTTATTCTATGCTATTTTGAATCTGGGCTGGTATGTAGATGAAATATCAGCATTTTTCTTAATGGCAATGGTGGTTGCAGGTATTATCAGCGGTTATTCTGCAACTGAGATCTGTAAGACATTTATTGAGTCTACTAAGAGCATGGTTTCTTCTATGTTAATTGTCGGATTTACCAGAGGAATCTTGATTTTAATGAAAGAGGGCATGATCACAGATACGATCGTATACGGTCTGGTGAGCCTGCTTAAAAATACAAGTACATACCTCTCTGCCTACGGAATGATCATAATTGAGAACATTGTAAAACTCTTTATCAATGGTTCAACAAGTGCGGCAACGATTACAATGCCGATTTTGGCACCAACAGCCGAGCTGGTTGGTATGAGCCGTTCAATTGCCGTATTGGCATACCAGTTGGGACACAGCTTCGCAGATATATTCTGGCCGACTTCCTGCGCTCTTTGTTGTGGTCTGATGGGAGTGCCGATTAACAAATGGTATAAATTTATTACTCCGTTGTTTGGTATCCTGTTTATTATGGAGTTTGTATTTATGACGGCTGCTGTAATGATTGGTTATTAACAGATCCCATATATAGGAATAAAAAATATTATATTTAGAGGTAGCACTGATGCTTATTAAAAACGGATATTTGTTTACTACTTGTACAAATGATTTTGAAAAATTGGATATTCGTATTGAAAATACGAAAATAACGGAAGTGGATTTCAATATTTCTCCAAAAGAAAATGAAGAAGTGATAGATGCGGCGGGAAAATATATAACGCCAGGTTTCATTGATGCTCACAGTCATATTTGTATCAGCGAAGAAGGTATGGGAGAAGTGGGTGATGATTGTTGCGATTACTCGGATGCGATTACCCCTCAGTTAGAAGTGCTGGACGGTCTGTATCCTTTTGACAGAGCGGTGGAACGATCTGTCCGGGCAGGAGTAACCTGTGCCTGTGTTTGTCCGGGCAGTGATGGTGTTATCGGAGGTGTTGCTTCGGTTATCCGGTTAACGGGTAAGATTGCAGATGAGATGATCGTGACCCGCAAGGCTGCTGTGAAAGGCAGCCTTGGAGAAAACCCGAAGGCAGCTAAGCATGGATTCGCCTCACGCATGGGTACTGCTTATCACTTACGTAAGTGTCTGGAAGATACGAAGGAATATCTTTTTGAGAAGGAAGAAGCGGAAAAGAATGGTGATCATTTCCGATGCGATCCCGGCAAGGAAAATATGGCTATGGTTCTGAGGAAAGAAATACCGTTGCATATTCACGCTCACCGTTCGGATGATATCTGTACAGCGATCCGTATTGCCAAGGAGTACGATATCAGGATCGTTATAGTTCATTGCACGGATGGGATCGACATTGCTGAACATATAGCAGCCAGTGGTTTTCCTGCGATTGTCGGTCCAAGCATGAACCCGTGCAGCAAGCAGGAGGTTTGGAATAAGAGCTTTGAGACTGCCGGTGTCCTCAATAGGGCAGGCGTTAAAGTCTGCATCACTGCCGACCATGATGTAACACCGCTGTATTATTTGCCTATTTATGCTGCTATGGCTGTTCGCTTTGGCATGGATGATGCAGAAGCATTGCGCGCAGTAACATCATATCCTGCAGAGATTTTAGGTATCGATGATCGAAAAGGTGCGCTTGTCAGCGGAAAAGATGCGGATCTCGTTATCTGGAGTCATCATCCATTTGATATTCATGCGAAAGCAGAACATGTTTTTATTGAAGGAAAACAGGAATGTTAAAAAAGCAAAGGAACTTGACTGAAAAGTGTAAAAAGTCGTTTATCGGGTGGAAATTACCTCATACATATGTAATTTTAACGATTATTTTACTAGTCGTAGAAGGATTGACGTAT
>CABRZK010000419.1 GCA_902475415.1 uncultured Eubacterium sp. | reverse complement strand
CTGGCATTCCGGTGTTCTTATCGGTAGTAACATACTTTGCGTTTACTTCGTCTTCCTTTAACTTGATACCATCAGATACATCGTCCGGGATGATAACCTTGTCATAGAACTCTGGATTCATGTACTTCGGACCGAAATCTCTAAGCGCATTTGACCATGCTGCTGTATCAAGAGAAGTATCATCATCTGTAGAATGAACGCTGTAAGTTCCGTCATCATTTGCTGTTACAGTAACACCCAGTGAACCATAGAAAGTCTGTAAGGAAACAAGATCATCATAGAAATTATCTGCCCACTTTAACAGTGCCTCTGGATCCTCACATGCAGTTGTGATAACAAGCTCTCGATCTGTAATGTCTAATGATGCTGTAGCACACTCTACATAATGAATATCATTGTAGCCCTCAACAGCCTCCATTAAGGAGTACTGATCTGCATTCTGACCAGCTTCTGAATCAGCAGTCCATGCAGAGATAATTCCAACCTTAGAACCGCCCTCTGCCTGCAGCTTTGCTGTAACAGATGAAGTATCCTGTGTGAAGTACTCTGGATCAAGTACGCCGTTTTCCCAGAGCATATGCATCCACTTAACAGCTTCCTTATAGTTTTCCTGTGCTGGAACAAATACAGCCTCGCCATCATTATTCAATCCCATGTAGTTGGTATTACGGCTAACCATGCAGCCCCATACAGAAAGGATGTGCTGGCAGTCTGCCTGAAGGTTAGTTCCTGCATTGTTTGTCAGTCCAATCTCATTTGTCGGATCGCCGTCACCGTCTGCATCCTCTTTTGCAAAAGCAAGGAGTACATCGGTCAGTTCATCGAGTGTCTTCGGAGCTTCTAAGCCAAGGTTATCTAACCAATCCTGGTTGATATACAGTCCATTTCCACATACGGTCGGACGAAGAGGAAGCTTCTTAGGGAGGGAATAAATCTTTCCGTCACGATCTGTACATGCAGCGCGAAGCTCCGGACACTCTTCCATTGCCTTTGTCAGATTCGGCATGGTCTCTTCGTTGATATATGGTGTCAGATCAACGAAATAATCCTTGTTCTGTGCCATATCAGAAGAATTCAGACAGATACTTCCAACAAATGCATCCGGCAATTCACCAGAAGCAAGAAGAAGAGATTTCTGCTCAGACCAGTCAGAGTTGTAATAAATCTGCCAGTCAAGATCAACACCTGCCTTCTCTTCCATCTCTGCCATTACGCCTTCCTTTAAGAAGTCATTTGGCCATGCATCAGTCCAGCGAACAGTTGCTACAGTAAACTGCTTTGCATCGCCCTCGTCTGCAAGTGCAGTAACAGTCGGTGCTGCAATAGCTCCAAGCATAGTTGCCTGTGCAAGAAGGATGCCTGCGGTTGCTTTCAGATTCATGTTTCTTTTCATAGTTTTAATCTCCTTTTTTGCTTTATGATTATTTTTGTTTTGAATTTTTATTATTACAGGCTTTACAGCCTTTTTTATATCAGCCCTTTACAGCACCGAGCATAACACCCTGATTGAAATATTTCTGTACAAATGGATACATGCACATGATTGGCGCTGATGATACAACAATTACTGCATACTTAATCAGATCGGCCATCTGCTTTGCTTCTACTGCTGCTGAACCTGTCATCATTGAGCTGATTGTCTGGTTACTGATTAAGATGTTTCTAAGAACGATCTGCAGTGGCTGAAGTGCCTCACTTCTTAAATAGATCAATGCGTTGAAGTAGCCATTCCACTGTCCAACTGCTGCCCACAATGCGATAACAGCGATGATTGCTTTAGAAAGCGGCAGACAGATTTTGAAGAAGAAGGAAATGTAACCGCAGCCGTCAAGCTGTGCCGCCTCCCAAAGTTCGTCTGGAATACTGTTTTCAAAGAAGGTTCGTCCAACAATGATGTAGTAAGTAACAACCGAGAATGGAAGCACCATAACGGTCATTGTATCAGTCAGTCCAAGATTTTTTACTACCATGTATGTAGGAATCAGACCACCTGTAAAGAACATTGGAATCAGATAGAACATGTTGAACAATTTCTTGCCGTAAAGCTTCTTTCT
>CABRZK010000418.1 GCA_902475415.1 uncultured Eubacterium sp. | reverse complement strand
CATAGTTTGTGCCTCCATGATTCAGGACCGTGTTTCTTGATAACGTATATATTGTAACATAGAAAAGACTGACTCACTAGTACCAATCATAACAAAATTGGTTACAATTCAGTCATCAAAGTCATTTAGTTAGCGATAAAGTGAGGAACATTCATAAAAATAAAGCATTAGTCATATTCCTGTAGCTACAATTCGGTTGAAATCAGAAGATTTTTCCAATGCTTCTTATTCCAAATTTTTTCTTTTATCGTTCCAATTTTTCGTGACTTTTATGAATTGCCAATTTTCCATCTTTCTTATAAAATTTATGTTTGAGATTTTTTGATCAATTCCATGTGATTTCGGATTCAGCTATACTTGTTTGATTTGTAAAAGAAGGGAGACTGCTTTATGAGCCAATCTGCAAAACAATCTACCATTAAAGATATGACAACTGGAAGCCCTGCTAAATTGATTCTTGGATTCGCCATTCCCATGCTGATGGGGCTTTTGTTTCAGCAATTTTACAGCATGGTTGATACCATTATTGTAGGAAAGTTTCTGGGCGTGGATGCCCTGGCTTCCGTTGGCTCCACAGCCGCTATCAACTTTATGATCAATGGCTTTGTAATCGGTGTATGCACCGGATTCTCTATTCCGGTTGCTCAGCGGTTCGGCGCCCAGGATTATAAGGACATGCGGCGTTTCGTTGCCAATGCCGGATGGCTGGCATCTTTTTTCGCTGTGGTTATGACCGTAATCGTCTGTCTGATGACCCGTCAGATCCTTGTCTGGATGCAGACACCGGACAATATCATCGACGGTGCCTACAGCTATATCTTCTTTGTGTTTGCCGGTATTCCGGCCACGTATCTGTACAATACCTTAGCCGGTATCATCCGTGCACTGGGAGACTCCAGGACACCTGTTTATTTTCTGATTTTATCCAGTCTCTTAAATATCGTACTGGATCTGTTTTTCATCGTACAGATAGGAACCGGAACAGCCGGTGCTGCTTATGCTACGGTGATCGCACAGGCTGTTTCCGGCATTCTCTGCCTGATCTATATGAAGAAGAAATTTGATATTTTAAAAATGCATCGGGAGGAAACACGAATCAGTACCTACCACCTCTATCGTCTCTGCATGATGGGTATTCCCATGGGACTTCAATACTCCATCACTGCCATCGGTTCGGTGGTGATCCAGACCGCCATCAACTCTCTCGGTTCCATTGCGGTTGCCTCGGTTACTGCCGGTCAGAAAATCGGTATGTTCTTCTGCTGCCCCTTTGATGCACTGGGAGGCACGATGGCAACCTATGCCGGACAGAATGCCGGTGCCGGGAAAACTGACCGTATCCGCCAGGGAGTTCGTTCTGCAACCTTCATTGGAAGCATCTACTCGGTTCTGGCCTGCATTGTCCTGACCCTATTCGGCGGTGTGATCCCACTGCTCTTTGTAGATGCTTCGGAGACAGTTGTAATTCATCAGGCTCACCAGTTTTTAACCTTTAATTCTCTGTTTTATATTCCGCTTACCATCGTCAATGTATGGCGTTTTACCATTCAGGGAATGGGCTACAGTCTTCTTGCCATTCTCGCCGGTGTCTGCGAGATGATCGCCCGGGCTTTGGTTGGATTTGCACTGGTTCCCATCTTCGGCTACATTATCATATGCTTCGCTTCTCCTCTTGCGTGGCTTATGGCAGACGCCTTTCTGATTCCGGCCTTTTACTATTGCCTGCGGAACCTGTTGAAAGCACAGGAAATGCTTGAATAAATGAATCTATAAAGTCAAAAGCAGGTCTGAAATTGATATTGCTCCTATTTCATGCCTGCTCTTTTATTGTTTCTTTCCTTCCTTTTATTTACCAAACAGACAAACTGGAAGAGTTTCTTTGATATTGTCAATATTAGTTGACACATTTTCCTCAAGGCTTTTGAACCCTATGCTGCTTCCTTCAGGGAAGCGTAATATTGTTGTCTTTTGATCATTGGGGGAAGACCTCTATTAGTGGAGCAGATCCTCCTGTTATTCCAGTAACTGATGAAATATCTCCAGATGATTGTCTTAA
>CABRZK010000417.1 GCA_902475415.1 uncultured Eubacterium sp. | reverse complement strand
TCAATCGTTTCAATACCTGCTGTTTTCACCAGACGTGCCAGTTTCTGCATCAGATTTTCTGTAAAACTTGTTTTAAAAGATGTAAAATATACTTTTGATTTTTCCATAAATCCTGACTCCTTACTGTCTCACACAGAGGATTTCCAATACTGTCCAAAAGTTCTGTCCATCACCTATGTTTTATTTTTTCTCTGCATTTCTTATAGTGTACCATAACCATACTTTTCTTTACAGTTAATTTTTTATTAAACCTGTCCCGGAATCAGCCAGCCATTTTGCCAAAATCCGGCATCGGAAGAGCTACTGACCCCTGCAATATCCACAGCTCCGCCGGTCTTTCTGCTACAGATTTTCCAGACCATACAATGCTGCGCCCAGCGCACCGACAATCTCCGGTTCATCCGATATAAAAAGTGGTGCTTTTAACTGTTCTTCCAGCACTCTGACCACGCCTGGATTTTTAGCCACACCACCGGTCATCATATATCCCGGCTCCAGACCGACACGGCGCATCAGTGAAATTGCCTTCGCAGCAATTGCCATATGAATGCCATGAGCAATATCAGAGGTTTCCTTATTCTGTGCGATCAGGGAAATTACTTCGGATTCCGCAAATACGGAACACATGCTGCTGATTTCAATATTTTCCGTTGATTTCAGCGAAAGCGAGCCTAACTCTGCAATATCAACTTCCAGCGTGCGGGCCATCATCTCCAGAAAGCGACCGGTTCCCGCCGCACATTTATCATTCATGACAAAATCGGTGACATCACCTTTTTCATTCAAATGAATGGCCTTGCTGTCCTGTCCGCCAATATCAAGAATTGTACGAATCTGCGGATTCAGATAATGTGCTCCTTTTCCATGACAGCTGATCTCCGTTACATTTTCATCTGCAAAAGGAATGCTGACACGTCCATATCCGGTAGATACGATTTTGCTCAGATCAGAACGCTGCAGCTGCGCTTTCTGTAAAATTTCATCCAGAATCCGCTGTGCGCTTTCCCCGCTTTTCGCCCCGGTACGGATGACTGAGGAAGCAATGATTTCTTTTCGTGAATTCAGGATCACTGCATTGGTAGAAGTCGAACCACTGTCGATTCCCATAACGTATCGATCCTTTTTTTGTTCTATGTCACCCGTTGGCTGCTTTTTATCCATTGGTTTTTTTTCCAACTGTTGTCGTTTATTTTGTAAAATCATAGCTTCTCCTTTTTGTGCGCGAAGCGATTCCAGAAATGCCTCCAGTCTGGTCAGAATCTGACCGGCACACTGATCTGTAGCGTCTGTTTCTATTTTCAGTATCGGTAATTTCGATATTTCATGCAGTCTGGTATACTCATATGCATAAATATCACAAAATTTTACTGTATGATAAATGATTCCATCAATTCTGTCCTCATATGCTTCCAGAATTCTCTGTCGGTTGGAAGCTGCGGCCATCCGCATACACGGAAGCTGATCCAGCAGCGCATGAGCATATGCATGAAGAATCTCTCCGTTCTTCAGATCATAATTACGTGAAATGCCCGTACAGGTCAGATCCAATGCAATCTCTGCCTGATGATCCGTGATCAACTGACGGATTCCGGAACCCGGGCGTGCACCAACCAGCGCAATTGCTAATTGATCCGGATAATTCCACTGGTCAGATATATTTGTGTTGGTCCGTTCCTTCTGGTTTTCCGTTCTATCTGCGACAGAATCTTTCTGCTCCGTCACATCCTCTTTTTCCCTGTCTCTTCGCATTTTACATACCTGAAGCAATTTCTCTTCGGAATACGTTTTTCCGGAAAAAGCAGTATATGCTTCAATCAGTTTCTGCAATTGCCGCTCATATAAGGTAACTGCAAAATCATTGATTTTACGCGGCAGATCCAGACAGAAGAAAAATTTATCTGGAAACTGCTGCCGGAAAATATCATACAGACGCCTGGAACTGTCGCAACAGGAAGTAAAAATCATACCTTCATAATCCTGCTTTTCAAATTCCTCCAGTACCGCTTTTGAAAAAGAGCACATATTTGGATGCATCAGTGCATCTGCCTGTGTAAAATTTGTTACATGTGG
>CABRZK010000416.1 GCA_902475415.1 uncultured Eubacterium sp. | reverse complement strand
ATGGTAGAGAATCTGTATCGCCATATTTCGGTGGTTTCACAAAATTTTGTGAAATATTATCTGACTTTGAGGGAAAATATAGGAATTTCATGTGTAGAAAAATTGGAGTCTGATCCAGAAATTATAAGAGTGTTGGAACAGGTTGGATTTACGGAAAAAATCTCATTGAACCAACAGCTTGGAACAGAATATGGAGGTGTTGATTTTTCGTTGGGGCAGTGGCAAAAGCTGGCGATTGCACGGGGAATACTAAGGAATGCAGAAATAATTGTGATGGATGAACCAACTAGTGCATTAGATGCAATTACAGAAAATGAAGTATTGAATTTATTTATGAAAGTGATGGAAGAAAAAACAGCTCTGTTGATTTCACATAGGATTGGAATTTGTTGAAAAATGGATAAAATTGTAGTAATGAAAAAAGGAAGAATTGTGGAGATTGGTTCACATGAGGAGTTATTGAGAAAAAACGGAGAATATGCCAGATTGTACTGGGCACAGGCGGGATGGTATCAAGAAAAATAGAACTTATATATCCAATTTCAAAACAGTCGCAAAGCAACTGTCAAACTCCCGGGAATTGTATTTGCGAAGAGGCATCTTTCTATGCTACAATCAGGTTCAGGACTTCGTGTGGAGTGGAAACAGGACTGACAGGGCATTTACGCAATTCGATGAACTGGGAGTGACAGAATGGAAACAACAACACTAATATTCTTGTTTATACTGGTATGGGGTATACTCGGAGTTACGTTTCTTTGCATCGGCATCGGACTGCATGTAAGAGGACGGAAAAAATACCTGCACTTTTCCAGTCACTGCAACGGTAGAGGATCTGCGAAGAAAAATGGAGAACGGACATGAAAATAGCAGTAATGTCAGATATACATGGAAACTATATCGCCTTGCAGCGCTGTCTGGCGCATGCGTTGGAGCAGAATGTGGATGCTTATATTTTTTTGGGCGATTATTTGGGCGAGTTTCCCTATCCGCAAAGAACGCTGGAGATTCTGTATGAACTGAAACAAAATGTTTCCTGCATTTTTATAAGGGGAAATAAAGAAGATTACTGGCTCAATCGCAGAAAAGATCAAAACTGTGACTGGAAAAGTGGAAACCGCAGTGTCATGGCAATGATTTATAATTACAACAGTCTGAATGCAAAGGATCTTGATTTTTTTGAAACGTTGCCGATCAGCCAAAGCATCCGGTTTGCCGGGATGGAACCGGTTCTGGCTTGTCATGGAACGCCTTTTGAGAATCAGAAAGCGCTGCTTTCGGAGGATTTATTCGTTCAAAAATGCGAAGAGCGCTATATCATATGCGGACATACCCATATGCAGGGATTCGTTTCTGACGGGAAAAAGAGAATCATAAACGCGGGAGCGGTCGGAGTTCCGTTGAAGTCCCCGAAAAAAACACAGTACATGATATTGACCTCGGACGGAAAGGACTGGAAGCCGGAATTTCTTTCCCTGGAATATGACGTGGATACCGTAATAAAAGAAATTCACGAATCCGGGCTTTGGGATGCATCGCCGTACTGGTGCAGGATCACGGAGCATTTGTTGGATACCGGAGAGCTGCCCCACGGAACGGTCTTAAATCATGTCATGAAACTAAACGACTATCAGGACCCCTGGTATAATATTGCGGACTCCTATTGGGAGAAAGCACTGGACGAGCTGGGGATAAGATAGGGTGGAACAAGCTTGCAGGTATTGTGAACTTTGGTTTGACGAAGTTGCGTTTGAGAGGAATACCGGTTATGGTCAGAAAATTACAAAAAGCAGATATAGACAGAGTTGCCGATATATGGTTAGATACGAATTTAAAAGCACATGATTTTATTTCTGCTCAATATTGGAAACGTAATTTTAAATTGGTAAAAGAAATGCTGTTACAGGCGGAAGTCTATGTCTATGAAAGTGATCAGAAAATCCAGGGGTTTATAGGGCTGAACAACGATTATATCGAGGGCATTTTTGTTTCTGATAAAATGCAGTCTCAGGGTATCGGTAAAATTCTGCTGAATGATATAAAAGACAAAAAAACGAATTACGCTTAAATGTG
>CABRZK010000415.1 GCA_902475415.1 uncultured Eubacterium sp. | reverse complement strand
CAAGATGTTTCTATTCTACCACACATTGCCCTATGCAGGAAACTAATTTCTATTTTTCTTTATATATATCTGACAGCTATTTTTTTATCTTTTGGATATGATTCTTTATTCTGTCCTCATTGTAAGAAAGAAATGAAAGAAGGGCTGTCACACTATTGAATTACTAGTGAGACAGCCCCGTGTCTTGCCCGGAATAAGGAGCAAGGAACTACTATTCCATTATCTATTGTGCTTTTTCTTTCTGCTTACAGCTGTTGTTCCAATAACTGCACCGCCACTGACAAACAGCAAGGCAAACCACAAAGCAAGATTACTTGTGTCGCCGGTTCGTGGACCTTTATCGGATGCTCCTGCTTTGGTACTGGCTGGCTTTTTCTCAAGAGCTGCAATGGCATCTTCGATATCCTTTGCCATCTTATCCACTTCGGATTGCTCAGTAATGTTCTTGCCACGCACGACAGCCTTGACAGCAGCTTCCACACCGGAAAAATCCTTGTAGTCATCTTTCTTCAAAGCATTTGCCTTGGCAATGGCTTCATCAACCTTTGTGTAGTCAGCATCCTTGTATTGCAGGGCAACAATGGCATCTTCAATTGCTTTCGCCATTGCATCTACTTCGCTCTGCTCGGTAATGTTCTTGTCACGCACAACGGAGTTGACAGCGACTTCTACAGCAGTGAAATCCTTGTAGTTGTCCTTGTTCAGAGCATTTACCTTAGCAATGGCTTCATCAACCTTCGTGTAATCTGCAGGCAAATAAGTCATTGCAATGTTCTGCGTATGAGTTGCTGTATCAGCCGTAATCGTAATATTTGATTCGAAAACCTCACAATTATCTGCATTGACTTCGACGGTATAAGTACCCGCTTCCAGATCAACAGGGGTTGCTACTTCTTGACCATTCACTTTAATAACTACATTCGCCAACTCGGCAGGTGTTACGACAAAAGAAACCGTATACTTCGGTGCAGGCAAAAGGGGCGTTCCATTGGAATTAAATCGATAATTGCCGCCAGCAGCAGTAATCTCATTAAAGAACTCCTCAGTTTTCATATATTCAAAGGACTTTGCTGTTCCAGCATTCTGGTACTTAAAGCAAGCCGGGACATTTTCAGTTTCAATGAAATAATTGTTTTCAAAAGCAGGTGTATCAGAAGAAACACCGCCTGCAATACCACCTAAACGCTTATAAGGTGTAGTGGCAGTATATTGAGATAAATCCATTTCACCAGCGAAATAACAATGTCTAATTTCTGTGCCTGCACCAACTACGCCTGCAATGCCGCCGAAATCCGTAGTTCCATTGCCAAGAGGAACCATTTTCCCTGTGGAATAACAATTAATGACCTTTGAGTTCTGAATCAACTGTCCAACAATTCCGCCGGAAGAAGGTGTCCAAGAAGTCATATCGCCTGTATTGGAACAATACTGTACGGCACTGTTTTCAGCAAGACCTGCGATACCGCCCATCCAAAATTGGGAGGTGTCCTTCATAACTGAAAAATCCCCCTTGTTTTGGCAGTACTCAATCGTGCTATTTATTGCATATCCGCACATAGCCACAGTACCATTAATATATTTATCTGTATCCGTGAACGATACATCTGAAACGCAATCAAAAATTTTGCTATCTGCTGCAACGCCCGCAACTGTTCCAAAAAAGACGGGGGCAGAATTAGACACATCAAGTTTTCCCTGAATTGTCAAACCGGAAATTTCAGCGCCGTAAACCTCACTGAAAAATCCGAAAGACGGATACTCTGTCTTTCCATAGTTTTCGGAAAAATCTAAATTGGAAATCGTATGACCATTTCCATAAAACTTGCCGCTGAAGTAATGCAACAGAGTTCCATCAGCAGCAAATACGCTACCAATTGGTGTCCACGCAACACCCGTTAAATCCAAATCTGCATCAAGCGATACAACAGCATCTGTTTTATCGTCATATTCGCCATTGTCCACAGCTTTTGCAAATTGCAAAAGCTCATCTACTGTTGTGATTGATGTTTTGCTGCTTTGCTCATTTTCTTCTGCAAACGCTGTCATCGGAACAAGTGCCATCACAAGGCACAACGCAAGCA
>CABRZK010000414.1 GCA_902475415.1 uncultured Eubacterium sp. | reverse complement strand
ACGTATTACACGGCAGAACAGTATAAAGAGCTGAATACTTCCAATGAAGGTTCCTACGTGGGAATCGGGGCAGTTCTCCAGAAAGAGGATGGCGGAGGGGCAAAGGTCGTGCAGCTCTATGAAGGCGGACCGGGAGAACAGGCAGGTCTGAAAACCGGAGACGTGATCAAAGCGGTCGATGGAACAGATGTCACAGAAAAAGAAACTTCCGACATCGCTTCCATGGTCCGTGACAGTGATAAAGATTTCGTAACGCTGACCATACAAAGGGAAGATGAAGAGAAAACTCAGAATATCAAAGTAGAGATCCGAGATGTGGAAATCCAGACTGTCTCTCATGAGATGCTTGTCGGAGACACCGGATATATCCGGATTTCCGAGTTTTCCGAAGTGACCAGTGACCAGTATAAAAAAGCATTTGCAGATCTGAAAGACCAGGGAATGAAAAAACTGGTAGTCGATCTCCGTGACAATCCGGGTGGCCTTCTTACCGCAGTCTGTGGAGTACTCCGCCAGATCCTTCCGGAAGGACTGATCGTTTATACAGAGGACAAAAACGGGAAACGGGAAGAGGAAACCTGTGACGGAAAGAATGAGCTGACTATGCCGCTGGCAGTTCTGGTAAACGGAAACAGTGCCAGTGCATCAGAGATTTTTGCGGGAGCAGTGAAAGACTACGGTATTGGAACGATCGTGGGAACAACGACTTACGGAAAAGGCGTAGTGCAGACCATCCAGCCGCTTACCGACGGCAGCGCAGTAAAGATCACCATTGCAAAATATTTTACACCAAAGGGCAATGACATCAATAAAAAAGGAATCACTCCAGATGTGGAAGCAGAGCTTTCCGGAGACATTACAGACTGGGCAGAACTTACACATGAGGAAGACACGCAGCTTCAGACGGCCCTGAAAGAGCTGGAGCAGAACTGATGCGTACAGAAGGAGAGAAAAGAAAATGATAACTTTACAATTATTGCAGCAGATCATAGTATTTTTTCTGATGATGGCCTGCGGGTTTTCGGTGGTAAAATGTGGACTGATCGATGCGAAAAGCAGCAGGACACTGTCGGTGATCTGCATTTACATCATCATGCCATGTGTGATGATCAATGCGTTTCAGATTGAATATTCCAGAAGTATCCGGAATGGGTTTCTTCTGGCAATAGCAGCAGCGGTCCTGATCCATATTTTTCTGCTGGTATTTACACAGATTATCGGCAAACCGCTGAAATTAAGCGTGGTGGAAAAAGAATCCATCATTTATTCCAATTCCGGAAACCTGGTGATCCCGCTTGTGACCGTAGTCCTTGGAGAGGAATGGGTAATCTATGCCAGCGCTTTCCTGAGTGTACAGATGATCCTGATGTGGACCCACGGACAGTCACTGATGGAGGCGAAGGCAGGAATTAACTGGAAAAAAATCCTCTGCAATATCAATCTGATCGCCATTATCCTTGGCATTGTCCTGTTCTTTACACAGATCCGACTGCCTGTCATCTTTGGAAATACCATGAGCCAGATTTCAGCCACCCTGGGACCGGTATGTATGATCATGCTTGGAATGACTATGACAGAGGTAAAATGGAAAGATATTTTCAGTCATTCCAGAATCTATCTGATCACGATCCTGAAAATGGTGGTGACGCCGCTGATCGTACTGCTGCTTCTGAAATATCTGCCATTGGCATCTCTTGTAAAAGACGGAAAAACGATTCTTCTGATCAGCCTGATGGCAGTGATCACACCGTCGGCAACAACGATTGTACAGCTGGCGCAGCTGTACGACCGGGAACCGGTCTATGCCAGTACTATCAATGTAATGACAACTCTGGTCAGCATTGTGACCATGCCTTTGATGGTGATGTTTTATCTGGCCTGAAAAAAAGTGCAGAGAATGTTTCAAAATACAGTGGTATAATTGTAAAAGTATGATAAAAGTGTTAAAATCAACTCAGAGTACGGAAAAGAAAGAGACCAGTTATTTTTGATGAGACTACATATGGAAATTTCTGCAAACGCCATATAAAACAGGAGGGTACATAAATGGAACGACATGCTTTTGCAATGAAAGTAAAAGAAG
>CABRZK010000413.1 GCA_902475415.1 uncultured Eubacterium sp. | reverse complement strand
CGGTTTTCCACTCGTGCAGACCCCGATAGTAGAACATTTTGAGGTCATCCGTAATAATGAACGGCACGATGCTGTTCCGCAGGCACTCCTTGAAGAGCAGAAGCCGCCCGACACGGCCATTTCCATCCTGAAACGGATGGATGGATTCAAAGGCATAGTGGAATTCCAGCAGGTCTTCCAGCGACTTGGCAGAATTTTGGTTGTATGCAGATAAGAGCTCTTTCATCTGTGGGGCAACGAGTTCTGGCGCAGTGGTGCTTTTGCCACCGACTTCGTTCGGAAGTTTTTTATATTCGCCAACGGCGAACCAGTCCTTGCGGGAATCGCTGGTGCTGCTTTTCAGGGTAAAGTGCAGCTTTTTGATCAGAGCTTCGGTGATGGGCTTCTTGGCATCCCGGATGACCATATCAATGCATTTGAAGTGATTGGCCGTTTCGACTACATCATCCACATTGACAACACCGTTCCCTATGCCAATGGTATTGGTTTCATAGATATACCGTGTTTGGTCATGGGTCAGACGGCTGCCTTCAATGTGGTTTGAGTTATAGGTAAGGTCAATCTGAATTTTGTGGTAGATTCCACCTTTCACGTGCCCGGCCATTTCATCTTGCAAAATAGTAAGCAGGGTACGAGGTGCCGGTTGCTTTTTGTTGACGCGCTCTGGACGCTCTGCATCCTGCGGAATGTTCCATGTCTTGCCGATCAGAACGGCACCCGGAATTTTGCCGGTAGCACAGTAGTTGCGGACAGTGCGCTCTGAAACATTCCATGATTTTGCCGTACCAGCGACAGATTTATAGTTCATCGGAACACCTCCTGTAAGATGATTATATCATTTTATCGGCAAGAAATCAAATAAACAAATGCGTAAAAACTAAAATCTTGCCGATATAAATAATGTGTATAAATTAAAATATTGACATCATGAAAGAGAATGATTATAATGAAAATGAGGGGAAGTGAGACTGTGAAAGAAGACTTCAAGACACAGATTTTTGATATTTTCGGCACGGTGGATTTAGAGCAGCTGCGGGCGATCGCGCAGAAAGTACAGCTTATAGAAAGTGAAAAACCACATAATGAACGCGGCGCAGGACGCAAAAACAGCCTGACTCCGCAGCAGTTGGCAGAGATGCTGGCTCTGCATCAGCAGGGAATGGGAGCAACGGAGTTGGCGAAAAAGTACGGCATCAGTCGCCAGACGATTTACAAGCAGCTGGAACGTGCGCAGAACTTCAGTAATGGCCCGAACACCATGCTGCGCCTCAATTATATGAACCGGAATGATCTGTGTACGACAATTGATGTGGATTTCAAGCACGAAAAGATCAAAATTAAAAATTATACGGACAAAATTCCACTCAGAGCGTTTGGCATGGTTGAAAACCCAACATGGGAAGATTTTCAGTGGTTTTTGAAAGACCGCTGCTTTCCTGAGACACGGGCACATCTGAAATGGGTGCTGAGTGATGTGGGAGTACCTTTCTATGATCCGCTTATGATTATTGAAAAGACTAAGGGAAAGATGGCAGAAGATCAACAGTGGATTGAAGTGATCCATAGAAAGGCATCGTAACAAGGTGAATTATGGAAAGCATTGACCTGAATAAGATTCCAGTGCAGGAAACCGAGGGACACACATCAAAAGGAAATCAGTTGAAATGGAAACTGGGCGATCAGTGGTATAAAGCCGACCACATGGGCTACTAGGGACTGTCCGAAGTTCTGGTATCCAGATTGCTGCATAAGGCGGAACTGAAATATCCTTTTGTAGAATATCATCCGGTAGAGATTGCTTATAAAGGACAGAAACTGCTGGGATGCCGCAGCAAAAATTTTCTGAAAGAAAACCAGAAGTTGATCCCGCTGGAAAAACTTTATCGTCAGAACACAGGCAAGAGTTTGGCACTGAGTTTAGTGGAATTTCCAGAAGTGCCAAATAGAATCCAATATACTGTGGAACAGGTTGAAAAGTACACAGAATTGCATGATTTTGGAAAATATCTGACGGCCATGCTGGAATTAGATGCATTCTTTTTGAACGAAGATCGTCATACAAACAACATTGCAGTACTGTATGATACCGAAAA
>CABRZK010000412.1 GCA_902475415.1 uncultured Eubacterium sp. | reverse complement strand
TTTACTGTCAAAAAGCGCTATCTGTATCCATTTTTTCTGCATCCTTCTGCCTCTGCTTATAAAGATTTCAAGAATATTCTCAACATGCTCACCTGGAAATGTGTACTGTCCAACACACGACTCCCTGTGAAAACAGACTCCCTATACGTGCTGCTTCTTCTGAAATTGCAGTACTGACTTAGAACTGTCCGTTTGGATTATTGCATTCCATGTTGTCCACACGCATGGTGCAATCCCAGTGTTCTGCCAGTTTTCCGTCTCTCAGACGATACAGATCAAATACTTTGACAACGACACCACCGTCCATCTCACATTTGAAGAACATACATACCAGATCTCCGTCTTCCAGACACTGGATCGTTGTTGTCTTCGGATGTCCCTGAAGGAATTCCTTGAAAAATTCAATGAATCCTTCCTTACCATCTGCAACTTCCGGGGAGTGCTGTTTGTAATCATCCCACATCAGATCATCCAGTTCAGAAAAATCTCCTGCATTAAATACACGCTCATAAAAATATTCTACTACTTCTTTATTTGTACGTTTCATCTTCATTCTTCTCCTGTTATTTTACTTTATTATTTCAATTTCGTCCACTGCGCACCTGCGGAAAAATCTCTCAGCTGCCAGTGAATGACATCCAGTTTCCGGATTTTTAAAATCAGACGCAGAAAATATTTCCGGATTTCCACCAGTTCATGTGTTTCCGCTGCAATTAAAGCTGCAAACTGATCAAAATCAGCATATTCCTCACGCTTTGCCAGCATTGTCTGGCTTCTGCGTTCATAGCCACCATAAGTGTCAGAAAGCACCTGTTCCGGCTGCATGATCCGCTCCCGCAATTTTTCTGTCCATTCTTTGTCCCAACCCTGTTCTTTCCAAAATTCAGATATCTCCGGGATACAGACAGTCTTTACGCTGCTGTACATATATTTCAGTGACTTGATGCATTCCACTGCCAGTACATTTCTCGGATGCAGCATGATCTGTTCTCCGCCCTCCACTCTGTCTCCAATCGCTTTTGCCTGAGCCTGATAAAATGTCATACCGCTTTTTTTATACGCTGTAAGCTGTTTCTGAAAATCCTTTTCGTTTCGTATCAGCAGATAAGTGATTTCCAGCAGCTGTTCATAAGATGCATCGATTGTCTCCAGCACAAGCAGGTCAATATCCTCTGCATTAGTAAGCAGATTGGATGCACTGTAACCATAGATTCCGACACTGGACAGACAGGTATATAACGGCAATTCCAGTATCTGCTCCACACCGACTTGTCTGGCTTTTTCCATTCTGGATGCCATGTTTTCTCTGGCCGGCTGACCATTTTGCAGATAAGTTCCGCTCATGACCGCCACCAGATGATCCGTCCCGGATGCCTTCTTTACTTTTTCCAAACGTTTCTGTTCCATTTCCAACGAATCGATAAAATCTGTAAAATATGCTGCTCTCATTCTTCTATCTCTGTCCTTTTCTACTGATGTAACTGGTATATATGTAAACTCAGAATCTTTTTTCCAGTTCATACTGAATTTTTAAAAAAACACTGTACCTGATATTTCAGCATACATATCGTATATCTATACCTGGAACCCAAAACAGACAGGAATGTCCGCTTTGCGCTGATATCCCCGTCTGTTTTATTTTTTTTCTCTGTTTTTCACAGATATTTTACTTACACAGAAGCATTCTTCTTTTGTTATCAACGCCAAACATATGAGCCATATTTCCCATACCGCTTCCGTCAAATTCTTTCTCTAAGGCACCATTGTAATTTAATACCCAGCCGAACTGCAGGCTCACATCATGATATCCGATGGAAAGTCCGCCTTTCTTTTTGATACGATATGTTAATGGTGTACGGAACTGCCAGTATTTGTGCAGATCAAACATTTCTTCTCTGCTGTACTCAATACCGTCATATACAAGAATCAGATCATCACGGTCAAATACTTCACCGTCTACAACCACATTACCGAAACGGCACTGTGTAAACCAGTATCCTTTATAATATTTCGGAACGAATTTGAACTCGAATCCATCGATTTCTCCGTTCTCATCATATGTATTGAAAAAACCACGCTGCTAAATTGGCTGAAAT
>CABRZK010000411.1 GCA_902475415.1 uncultured Eubacterium sp. | reverse complement strand
AGGACGGTAAATAAAATAATTATTTACCTCCTACCCGATCATAGAAATGTTTTTCACGTGGATTCATCTGATTTCAGAAGAACAGTCTTTTTTCTGGGGGTGATGCGGTGTCATATCATCGCTGTCTGTCATCAGATATTTCCGGATAGCGAAAAGAATGGCGATACCGACGATCCCGATCAGTGTCTGCGTCGGATTGAGATGTTCCACAACCATCTGCCTTGCTGTCGCAAAAAGCAGGACTTCAACAACGGTCTGGGCGGAATGGCGGCAGAGCATTTTTACAAACTCCACACCAACTACAAGGGAGAGAGCCTGTGACAGGAAACTGGTAAAAAAACTGGTATCCATATCCATGACGGAAGTACCGGCAGTTGTAAGGATCAGCCGGAGTCCGGCCAGGGCGATCACGACAAGGATCACGATGGACAGCACGACCTCTGTGTAGCGGGCTACGTTGTAGATCAGTTCATTGAAATGTTTGCGGATCTTGTGATTGACGGCAGTTCTGTCTTTCATAGGTGATTATCCTTTCTTTTTTGAAGCAACCGGATGGTCGATGAAACGGGTTGCAAAATATCCGAATGCGCAGGTGATCACGATCATACATGGCAAAAACAGCCAGAAGCGCTGCTGGCTCATGGTGTTGAACCATGGAGCATTGGCCTGAAGGATCATAATGACAGGCATATGCCACAGGTAGATTCCGTATTGGTTTCGCGCCACGAAGTACAGTGGGCGAAGAATCCCGAAATTCATTTCCGGCAGGATGGAAAAGCCCACGAGCAGTATTCCAAGCAAAACCGCAAGAATGGAATGAGCCGGATAACCAGTCGGAGCCGTTCCGTAAAGGCCGTGGCTGTGATAGTAAAAAATCCATGCCAGGATCAGTATGGTACTTGCGAGAGAAACAGGAAGTCCAAGTGTAAGACGCTTTTCCTGTATACGGTTTCCGGCATGTTTCCAGAATGCGGCAGCCGCCATGCCCAGTACAAAATTATCCAGTGCGGTGAATACCTGACGCTCATATACGAAATATACGGAGGTATCGGAAATTCCGGAAGCATGGAGATACCGGACAACTGCAAACCGGCAGATAACGGTAAACAGAATGGACACAATGGCAGATACAAGCCAGTTTTTCCGAACGGCTTTATAAAGGAACGGGGCGATCAGATAAAACTGAAAGATCACACCCATCGTCCACAGTGCTCCATTGATGGAACCGTGTGTCACCGGGGAAAAATTCTCCGTAAAGGTGTAATAGGCAAGGATATGCCGAAACCCTTCATTGCTGAACATCTGTGTTGACATAAAAATCAGAAGAACTGTAACGCAGACGTAATACTGAGGCATGATACGGATGCAGCGTTTTTTCATAAAAGCCCGCCAGCCAGGGAGACAGCCTCTTTCTTCCGAAGAAGAGAGGGAAAGATAGATCCCATATCCGCTGAGCAGGAAAAACAGAGTCACGCCCACTTCGCCTCCAAGTGTCAGGATCGTGTGAATGGCTGTATGTGCCTGCCACGGCTGCCCGGACAGAACATAGCAGTGGTACAGCATAATGTAGAGGATCGCTCCTGCCCGGAGCAGATCGATGTTTTTAATACGTTTCATGATGATTCCTTTCAAAATAAATATGTTTGCCCTGCAATCTGACAGGACAGACAGAGATAGATTCAGTATATCATGAACCGGTGGGAATGCAAAGGGAAAACACCGGGCAGAAAGCAATTACGGTAAGGTTGCGGATATTTTTCCAGACTGATATAATCAGGTGGGAGGAAAAGACAATGATAAACTGTTTATTTGTGGGAATGGGAGGCTTTATAGGTTCTGTGTGCAGATATCTTCTGGGATTACTGCCAGTGGAAAACAGTCAGGGATTTCCGGTAAAAACATTGATCATAAATGTAACAGGCGCATTTGTAATTGGGATTGTTGCTGCAGCCGCGGCAAAAAATACGTCTCTGGATCCAGGACTCGTACTGTTTCTAAAAGTGGGAATCTGTGGCGGGTTTACCACATTTTCTACTTTTGCATATGAGACAGGGATTATGATGGAAAAAGGAGCACAGATATGGCGAAGAACAAACT
>CABRZK010000410.1 GCA_902475415.1 uncultured Eubacterium sp. | reverse complement strand
CCGGCTGCCCATAAGGTTTCATTCAGCAATAACGGTGTTCCCTGAATGAGAATACGTTTTGTCATTGCCGCCGGCACTGCCATGGTACGATACAGCCCCTGCGCAAATACATGTTTTGCATGATGTCTGTGCGTCCAGCTAATTACGATCAGCGCTTCCACATATCGTGAAATGACGGTAGCCAGTGCTGCGCCCCTTACCCCAAGTTCCGGGAAAAACAGCATTCCGTAAATCAACATAAAGTTAAAAAACAGATTCACAAGGACTGCCACAACTCCCGCTTTCATCGGAAGCATGGTCTCACCACATTCACGCAGCGTACTGGCATAGACCTGTACCATCATGAATGCCGGAAGTCCCCAGACTATAATGTCCAGATATTCCTTTCCGTAACGAAGTGTATCTGCTATCTGAGCGGCAGTGCCATCTCCTTTCAGATACATGTGAATCAGCGCATCACCTTTTGTCAGCAACAGAACAATGGTTGCCGCTGTGATAATAATGACCATCCAAAGTTTATAACGCATAGTATTTCGGACGCCTTCCTGGTCTCCTTTTCCAAAATACTGCGCGGTAAAAATTCCGGCACCGGATACTCCACCAAAAACGCACAGATTGTATACAAAAATCAGCTGGTTGACAATTGCAGCCCCGGACATCGGCTCTGTACCGATACGACCGATCATAATATTGTCCAGAAGACTTACAAAATTTGTAATTCCATTCTGAATCATAATTGGAATAGCAATTGACAAAACCATCAGATAAAATTTTTTATCTCCAACAAATCTTCGAATAAAACTTTTCTTTTCTGTCATCTCTCTTTCATCCCCTCTATAGCATAACGACAGCCACCGACAAAAATCGATGGCCAGTACATTTTTGTAAATTATTTTTTTACAGATTTTCTCAGCAGCCAGTATACATTTGCCAATGCTTTGCTTCCTGACACCTGGCAAAAAGTACTTTCAGCAAAAACACCTTTTTCTTCTGATTAGAATAATCGAAAATTTCCACACTATTCTTCAGACGTAATCTTATCTGAAGTATACGGAAAATCCATTTTGAGATCTCTGAAATAATATTCCCTGTCTCTCTCTCCAATTTTTCTGGAGACGCGGCATGGATTTCCTACTGCGATTACATTTGCAGGAATGTCTTTTGTCACTACACTTCCGGCTCCGATTACACTGTTATCCCCGATTGTCACACCTGGCAGGATTACCGCATTACTTCCGATCCAGACATTTCGTCCAATGTGAATCGGTAATGAATAATGTGCTGCCATCTCTCGATATTCCGGATCAGCCGGATGTCCCGTGGTACAAAGCGTTACATTCGGTCCGATCATGGTTTTGTCACCGATGTAAATATCACCATCATCCACCACACTCAGGTTAAAATTGGCATAAAAAGCACCTTCCAGATACAAATGACTACCATAAGACATGTGTACTCCATCTTCAATAAACACACCGTCCCCGCATTTGCCTAACAAACCTTTCAGCAAAGCCTGGCGTTTTTTCTGTTCTCCCGGACGGGTATGGTTATAATCAAACATAACCTCTTTACAATGTCTGCGCTGTTCTTCCAGTTCTTTTTCCTGTGCAAGATCAATAGGATCTTTGTGACCATGCTCGTAAAAAAGCATTCCATTTGCGATTCTTTCTTTTAAATGCATTTTCCTTCTCCTCTATATTTTTTTAAATCATTATTGTATATTCACTCCATATACAGTCAAATATTCCGGTATTTTCCATATTTGTTCCATCAAATAAGATTTATTCCTTTTCACTTTTATTGTCAATCATCAAAAATGCCCCCAGATTGCCCCTTTTTCCATGGCTGGCACGATGTGAAAATAAAAGCTTTGGATTACAGCAAGTACATACATCTGTAATTTCCAGATGTTCTCTCTGTATTCCCGCGTCCAGCAGTACAATTTCATTCGCCTTCCACAAATCCAGCTGATATTTTCCATTTCTTTTATCAATCAAAATCTTCGTTTCGTGTCCTGGAAATGCCTGAATGAATTGCGTTGCTACATCCTCACTGACTTCATAACAATCCTGACAGATAGACGGACCTATCGCACAATA
>CABRZK010000409.1 GCA_902475415.1 uncultured Eubacterium sp. | reverse complement strand
TGAATCGGATGCCTTTCGTTGCTGCATCAGTCTGGAAGGTCTGGAATTGCCGGCATCATTGCAGAAACTGGGAGAGCATGCACTGACCGATACTTATGGATGGAGCCCGAGTATGAGTGGCATCCAATTCATAACGGTGCATCCGGAAAATCCATATTTTTACAATGACAAACATGCTTTTTACAAGCGTGGAGAAAAAGGTAGTATTCTGATTAAATATTTCGGAAAAAATGAGACATGGAGAATCCCGAAAGAGGTAACGAAAGTGGGACCGATGGCGTTTCGCCGTGCAAATCTGCGGGAAATTGTGATTCCGGAAACGGTGACATATATTCCGAAAGACGCATTTCAGGAATGCGGTCGTCTGGAATGCATGGAACTGGAAGCAGATCAGGTAAAACTGTATATACCGGCAAATCCGGTGTATCGAAAATCTGAAATTACCGCATTGTTTTATCAGGATGAAAAAGCAGATGGCAGACAGCTACTGCAAAGAGAATCAGAGAGCGGTACATTGCTTTCACAGGATACAAAAGGTGTGTTACAGTATGATTATGCAGCCTACGATGCATTATTAGCGGAATGGTCACAGATTCTGATACGTTGCCGCATGGCGGCATTTCGTCTGGAATATCCGGTAGGGTTGTCTGAAACGGGAAAACAGGAATACCGGAATCTGATCGAAGCGCATTTAAAAGATCTGGTTTATGATATCTGTAAACAGGACAATTTAAAAGATCTGGAAGCATTGGGAAGAGCTGGTGTCATTTCAAGGGAAAATATCGAGGATATGATCGGTTGGACGACGGAATGCCACAGAGGAAAACTGACGGGATATCTGATGGATTTTCAGAACGAACATTTTGGCGACAATGAATTTGATTTTTCCCTGTAAGATTAAGTGTGTGGGAAAAACGCGATTTGTTATGTGCTGGAATTTTATTTGATCTGATGAAAAAAATAGAAAAATAAAACGTGAGGAAACTATGCAACAGTTACAGAAAATACAGAAACTGGTGATCGGCATGGCAGAAGCACTGCTTTGCTATGGCGCTGAAATTTCCAGAGTGGAGGAGACCATACAGCGTGTATCGGATCATTTTCAGGTGGAAGAAGTGGAGATGTATGTGATCACCAATGGTCTGTTCATCAATCTGCATCAGCAGAAAGACTATACTTCTACCCGATTGAAATATGTGCCTTCCATTGCGGTCAATCTGAAAAAATTATGTGACATTAATGAACTGTCCCGCAGAATTGAACAGGAAAATCTCCCTGTAGATACAGCTTTAAAGCGTTTGGAAGAAATACGAAATGCAGAAAATGAGCCTGCATGGGAACTAATCCTTTCTTCCGGTGTCGGAGCAGCAGCCTTTGGCTATCTGTTCGGCGGCGGTCTCTGGGATTGTGTTGCAGCTTTTGTGTGCGGTGTGATCCTGCAGATGTTTTTTTCGTTTTTGGAAGAAAAAAAGGTTAACATTTCAAAAGTATTGCTGGACATTATCGGTGGTTTGCTGGTGACTATCATCTGTGTGATCATGAACCGGATTGGTGTGTCTGATCATCTGAATCTGGCCATCGCGGGAGCCATCATTCCAATGATCCCGGGTGTGGCGTTTACCAATGGAATCCGTGATATCGTAGACGGAGATTATCTCTCTGGCTGTGTCCGGCTGTTGGATGCGATTCTTGTATTCTGTTCCATTGCTATCGGGGTCGGACTGGGATTAAAATTGTAGAATTTTTAAATGTCCTGTGTTGGAAGGAGAAAAATATGCTGATCAATGCAATTGGCCAGTTGGTGGCCGCATTCCTGGCGACAATCGCTTTTTCGGTATTGTTTCATGTGCCGAAAAAACAGTATATTGTGTGTGGAATTACAGGTACGTTAGGATGGCTGGTGTACCTGCTTGTTAAACTGAGTTTTTCCAATACGTTAGCCTGTTTCGCGGCAACCGTTGTGATTGTATTTTGCGCGAGACTGTTTGCCGTATGGCGAAAAGTACCGTCGAATGTATTTATGATTTCCGGTATTTTTCCAATTGTACCGGGAATTGGAATTTATAATACGATTTATGAGATTATGATCGGAGATGCAGCAGCGGCGA
>CABRZK010000408.1 GCA_902475415.1 uncultured Eubacterium sp. | reverse complement strand
TCCCGTTCGCGCAAAACCTTGTGAAGATCGGTCGTTCACTTAATCGCTTATTGAGAAAAGATTCTCCGATTTCGTCATTTCAGCTTTTTCTTTACGCAAAAGAAGCTATTGTTTTATTTCGCCACGTTCGCAGCGATTTCCCCAGGAGTCGATGAGTTCGCCGTCGCGGTAAACACAGATGATCTCGCAGTGGTTTGCACAGTTTGGACAAACAACTTCGCGGGTTACAAATTCCATATCTGCCACATCGAAACTGAATGGTTTTTCGATGCCACATCCAAGTGCAAGAATCGCAGCACCATAACATCCCATCAGGTGTCCGTTCTCATCTACGATAATTTCTTCACCCAGAGAGTCAGCAAAGGCTTTGACAACGCCTTCATTTTTACTTACACCACCCTGGAATACGATCGGAGGAAGAATTTTCTTACCTTTTCCGATATTGTTTAAGTAGTTATTTGCGACAGCATTGCACAGACCGGCAATGATGTCTTCTTTTTTATGTCCCATCTGGATTTTGTGCACCAGATCAGATTCTGCAAATACCGTACAGCGGGCTGCGATTGGTGTCGGATTTTTACTTCCGAGTGCGATTTTTCCAAATTCTTCTACTTCCACACCGAGACGACGTGCCTGGCTGGAAAGGAAAGAACCGGTTCCGGCTGCGCAGAGTGTGTTCATGGCGTAATCTACGGCTACACCGTTTTCCACGCAGATGATTTTGGAATCCTGTCCACCGATTTCAAGAATCGTACGGACGTCCGGGTGAAGGGTTGTGGTTCCGACTGCATGAGCTGTGATCTCATTTTTTACAATACTTGCGTTACACATAGCACCAACAAGTTTACGGGCACTTCCGGTTGTTCCGGCAGCGACAACTTTATATTCATTCTGATCAATTTTCTCTCCCAGGGCAGCGATTACTTTTTTGGCAGCCCCCATCGGGTTTCCTTCGGTCCAGAGATAAATTCCGGCCAGGATATTCTTTTCTTCATCTATAATGACACCTTTGGTGGAAATGGATCCGATGTCAATTCCTAAATATGCTTTTTTCACGATTGTGTTACTTCCTTTCTCATGGCGATCATATCATAAAATGCTTCCAGTCTGGTCTCAATACCGGTATCACTGGTCTGAGTATCATAGTTCAGGTATAATACCGGAATTTTGTAATCAGAGCTGATATTGTGGAGTACGGGAACCGCATCCATCTCCGGTGTACATCCGAAGGATTTTACATGAACCAGTCCGTCAAAACCTTTTTCGGCATAATGCTCTGCCAGAGCTATGGTCGAGATACTGGAACTTCCCATATCAAACTTCGTATATTTGCTGGAAAGTTTTTTCTGGATATTAACCCAGAGGGAAGACGGAAATTTATACAGGTCATAGGCCAGATAGCCTTTTAATTTTTTTAAGGTTCCTTCATCCGGGCAGAGCAGGACGCTGTTGGAAAGGTTCATCCAGCGGTGTACTTCCGCACCCATCTGCGCGATTTTTTTCTCAATCTCATGATTGGAATAAGGATCCATGATCGTGAAATATTCACCAACGACACCGACACGCAGTGGATTTGCCGGTTTGTTCTTCGGAATGGCATCAAAATCCGCAATGGTCTGTTTGTAAATGCGGTTGACATCTCTGAGCCCCTTGGCTTTGCGCAGCTGAGCCAGAAAGCGGTTGTACACTTTATCATAAGAGCCTTTTTCCAGCTCAAATCCCATGTTCTGACGGTAATTATCTTCTACTTTGTCGATCACAGTGATCATTCTGGCTGTGGCAGGCAATGCTTTTGCCATCTGAAGCAGAGAAGCATTCGGAGCAAACTGTTTCATGCCCTTTAGCATGCCCATGATATTTTTGTAGCGGAAAAGGGTCAGATTGAACATGTCAAAATCATATCCCATATCTTTTAAAATCTGTTCATGGAGTTCTCCGTAGTAGCCCAGACGGCAGGTTCCACCAGTCTGGATCAGCACATTTGCGCCCTGTTCCAGTGCTTCAATGTAACAGCCCATCATACATTTGAATGGTGCACAGACAAAGTCCGGGCTGTATTTTGCACCAAGTTCGATGGTACGTTTTGTCATGGCAGGTGGAGCCAGATATTCCAG
>CABRZK010000407.1 GCA_902475415.1 uncultured Eubacterium sp. | reverse complement strand
GGAAAAGGTATGTCTTTATCAAAACTTTTGACAGCGGGGATCCCTGTGCCGGAGGGCTTTCATGTTACGACTACTTCATACAAGATTTTTGTTGAAAAGAACCATATTCAGCCTCATATTAATAAGTTGCTGGACGGTATTGACTCTAACAATACCAGCCAGCTTGAAAATGTATCTACGCAGATAGGGATGCTTTTCCATAATGGAGAAATGCCGCAGGAAGTATCAGATGCAATTAAAACCGCATATGCCGGATTGGGAAATATAGCAGTGGCTGTCCGTTCCTCCGCAACCGCCGAGGATTTGCCCGACGCTTCTTTTGCAGGCCAGCAGGAAACCTATCTTAACATACAAGGTGAGAATGAAGTTCTTGACGCTGTAAAGAGGTGCTGGGTTTCCCTATGGACAGCTCGCGCTATTGCTTACCGCGTGAAGAATGGTATAAAGCAGGAAATTGTTGCACTTGCTGTTGTAGTACAAAAGCTTGTGTTTTCCGATGCGTCCGGCGTTATGTTTACGCTAAACCCTATCAATGGCAGACGTAGCGAAATGATTGTTAACGCCGCGTGGGGACTTGGCGAATCGGTGGTTTCTAGCTTAGTCACCCCTGATACAATCGTTGTAGATAAAAATGCTGAACGAATTGTATCGTATGAAGCAGCAAACAAAGAGATTATGACAGTCCGCACCTCAGATGGAACAGAAGAAATCCCAACTCCTGAACAGTTGAGGAAAAAACATGCTCTTACTCGCAATCAAGTTATGCGATTGACACAGCTTGGGAAAAAAATTGAGAAGTATTATGAAATGCCTATGGATGTAGAGTGGGCACTGGAAAAAGATAAGTTGTATATTGTTCAGGCCCGTCCCATTACTGTCCTGCCGCCGGAATGGACGTTACCGGAAAAGGATGTTATATATACAAAAGGCAGTCTGGCGGAACACTTGCCAAATCCTGTTACGCCCTTATTCGCCACACTTGGACTTGAAATAGTCAACCGCGCGTCGGCGCTTTTATGGATAGATATGTTTGGTAAAAGTGCGAAAAAGTTACTGCCAGAAAACGGAGCATATACGATAATTAACGGATATGTTTATCTTTCCGCTAATTCAAAGCCTCTTTTGATTGCTGTCAAATCCCTTTCACCCCGATCTTTACGCCGTGCGCTCACGAACAGTGTTGCACGCTGGGAAACAGCACGAAAAGAATTTGAGGATGTGATTAAACAATGGGAAGAAAAGCCCATGCATATGCTGAATGCTCATCAAATAATGGAGGGGATTCAGACTGTATTTTATGGAGCGTGTATTTATTTCACGAGGATTCAGCTTACATTGCCAGCCGCCTCTATCAGCGAAACATTATTTACAAAATTTTTTCAGGGAGCGGCCCGGCGTGCTGGTATAACAGACACTTCCGTTCTCTTGCTTGGGTTTGATACGATTGCGCTGCAATCGGAAAAGAACCTGTGGGATCTTTCGGAATGGGCAAAGCAAAATAACACTTTAGGCTTCTATCTGAAAAGCAATCCTGCAACAAAGATAGCAGAAGATTTCAAGTCCTCCATTTTGCCTGCGGAAGTTTCGCAGGATGTGTGGATAGAGTGGAAAAGCCGAATTAATGCCTATTTCAAAGAGTTTGGCTGTACTGCTTATGAATTTGATTTTGCATATGCCACACCACAGGAGATACTTACGCCAACCTTTGAATCCATAAAAGCATTTTTGGAGGAAAAAGGGGAAAATCCGTATTTGCGCCAAATCGCATTTGAAAAGCGCAGGAAACAAGCCGAAAACGAGATTTTGCAACAGATAGGCGGTCACCGTAAAAAGCTATTTTTGAAGCTGCTCCATTGGGCACAAAATACTGCCCCCATGCGTGAAAACGCTATTTATTTGATGGGGATGGGGCACCCACTGATTCGCCGTATGTTACAAGAAATTTCTGAACGTCTCTTAACTGGCGGAGCTATTTCACATCTGGACGATATTTACTGGCTCACAAAAACAGAATTGGAAACGCTCATAACACAGCTTGACAAAAATATACCCCTATCTAATCTGAGTGAGGCAATCCCTGCTCGACAAGCGGAGCATGATACATTCCGGGGATATGT
>CABRZK010000406.1 GCA_902475415.1 uncultured Eubacterium sp. | reverse complement strand
GAAACATGGAAAGGAAAATCTTCATCCGGGTGATGTATATATTATCAACGATCCGTTTATGGGCGGAGGAACCCATATGTCCGATGTTGGAATGGTAATGCCTATATTCTATCATGACGAGCTGATTGCTTTTGCTGGTAACAAAGCTCATTGGAGTGATATCGGAGGCATGGCACCAGGATCCTTTACGACTGATGCAACAAACCTTTATCAGGAAGGTATGTGTTTCTCTGGTACAAAACTGGTGGATCGCGGAGAACTGGTGGAACCTGTATGGGATCTGATGCGCAGCAATATGCGTTATCCGCAGATCTCACAGGGAGATATGTGGGGTCAGATATCCTCTCTTCGTACAGGTGAAAAACGTATTTGTGAATTATGCGATAAATATGGGGCAGACGTTGTAAAAGGATCTATGGAACGTCTGGTATCCCAGGGCGAAAAAGTAGCCCGCCGCCGTCTAGCTGAGATGCCAAAAGGCACATGGGAAATGGATGAATACATGGACAACGATGGACATGGCAATCCAGTTCATTTACAGGTAAAAGTTACCATTACCGATGATGAATTTATTGCTGATTTCACGGGTAGCGATCCGCAGGTAGTAGGATGCGTGAATTCCGGAGCAACGGCAGCATATGCAGGTGTAAAAGTAGTCTTTATGTCTGTGGTAGGACCAGAGTTGGCCGTAAATGATGGTGTATTTGCACCGCTGCGGACAATCTGTGAACCTGGCAGTGTATTGAAAGCGAATCGTCCGGCAGCAACCTCCTGTTATTATGAAAGCATGATTTACGTTATTGACTTGGTATGGAAAGCACTTGCACCGGTTTTCCCGGAATCTCTTGGTGCAGGACATTTACTTTCTGTATGTACCGTATTGATGGCCGGAAAACATCAGGACTTTGGAAATGATTATCTGATTATTGAGCCAACTGTTGGCGGATGGGGAGCTTGCAAAGGCCATGATGGTCAGGTAGGACTTTTCTGTGTTGGCGATGGAGAAACTTATAATGTGCCGGTAGAGATGGCTGAGACTCGTTATGGAATTCGTGTAGATGAGCACAGTCTGCATACTGATGGGGCAGGTGCAGGAGAATACCGTGGCGGAAGTGGTGCGGTTCGTGTATACCGTTCTATGAATGAGAATCAGACCTTTACAGCATCTTTTGGTCGAAATAAATGGCCGGTATGGGGTGCAGCTGGTGGAAAAGACGGTTCTGTAAATTATTTCCAGTTTATTGATGCAGATGGAACCGTAAGCGAACCAATGGGAATTGCAGCACGCCGTGTTATGAATACCAATGATGTTGTGCGTATGGTTACAGCAACTGGTGGTGGATATGGTAATCCGTTTAAGCGTCCTGCTGAAAAAGTAGCTATGGATGTTAAGAATGAATATATCACTGTGGAACAGGCCAAGGCTGACTATGGTGTTTTGGTTGATCCTGAAACATTCAAAGTGCTTGGATTGACAGAAGAACGTCAGAAAGCTGAAAAATAATATCATATTCAATGTATAAAGTAGATGCCGCAAAATCACTGAGATAAGGAATTTTGCGGCACTTCTTGTTTAGGAGATTTTTAGTACTTTTTGAAAATATACTGATATTCTCAATACCTTTGGTCTCATAATAGGTAACCAATATCTTTTTGAATTCTACGACATAATCTGCTGGGATTGCTAAAAATCTTGTTCAGGCGTAATATGATAAATATATTGTAAAATAGATATGCAGTTTATAGTTGGAGCTTCAGGAGAAATCCTGGAGCTTTTTTGCGTCTTATTTCAATTTCGGATTAGAACAAAGCATGTCCCACATAATTTACGAAGGGTGAGGAGCCCTATTAAGTCGAAAGGAAAAAATCGTATCTTACAAGAATGGCAAGACTGTTAGATGTTATCCGCAATCGTCCAGAAGAGATATGCGGATATCCGCAGATTGCTGGAATATCGCCTGATGAAGTTAGGGAATTTGAAAATTATCTTTGTAAAATTTTAGAACCAGAGGTTAAAAAAGCAGCAGAGTTGGCTGCCTATAAAAACAAGATTATGGAGTATACAGATGTAATTACCAATATTGCTCTTGTTTCCGTTATGCAAGTATTACATACCTA
>CABRZK010000405.1 GCA_902475415.1 uncultured Eubacterium sp. | reverse complement strand
TGCAATCCTGGAAAAATCTGCGGAAGTATAGGCTGACCGGATGCCAAGGTTCTTCAGGATATTGTCAAGCCCGTCAATTCCCTGTTCATCGGTGAATTTTGGAAGCTGTACCGTCTGTATTTCTTTATAATCCGCAGTATCCAGAGAATTGATCAAAGCCTGTTTTTCATCATTGCTTAAGGTATCGAACAGAGCGGAGATGGTATCACCTTCTTGGGACGGGAGGAAGACCTTCATCACTACGGAACTGCCATCATAAGGAAGCGTGATGCCCTTGATCAATCCGGTGTCGATATAAGAGAAGCGCTCCCCATACAGATGCATCATAGGTACGGTGGCATCTCCGTTTGTTCCATGGAAGGTATCATCATAAGTATCCTCTTCTACAAACGGTGTCTGCCATTTCCCCTCAAAATAAACAGCATTTATGAGCATCATAACGGTAGTGGGCGGAAGCTCATCTACGATGGAGGGGATCATCTGATTTGTATGTCCCGATACCCAGCCGTTCACATCCTTCACAACCTGATCCGCCTGATTTGTGAAGTCTGCTTCGTAGATTTCACCCTGGTAATATGTCTTTGCCGGTAGCAGGAAATCGTCGGAGATATTTGCTGCCCATTCCTTTTGATCTGTCATCCAGATGGAATTGGCAGTATTGACAAATGTCTGCTCGGACCATTCTTTATTCAGATAGCTTTGCATTTCGTGATTCCACTCAGAAAGATCCGCGATACCAAGTACTGATTCCAGTTCTGTTTTCGTATCACTTCCGGCACCCTGATCCAGCATGGACAGTGCACTGGAAATACTGTAAGGAGAATAGAAGCAGTTGCTGTCTTTTGGCAGGGCATCATACAGGGCAAATGCAAATTTGTTGACGCCGTTTTTCAATTCCTCATAGGAATCGACCGGTGCCGGCTTCGCGCCGACTGCGATATCGCTTTCGAGTTCTTTGACGGCAGAAGACTGTCGTGCGATACTGGATCCGCCATCGATATTAGTTTTTCCGCATCCGGACAGACCGGCACACAGACAAGCACTGAGGAATAGACTGAGTAATCTCTTGTTCATAATAACCTCCGTTTCTGAGCATTTATCGTGAAGGGGTTCACTCCAATATCTGAGAAAATTATACTTTATATCCATCCGGTTGAGCAATACCAAATTAATATCACCTTTTTGAAAGAGACTCTTTATAGATATCCAGTGAATTCGTTAAAAAGAATATTGACAAAGTAGATAATGAGTGATACTATCAAATCATATCTAGTGCAAACGTTTGCATTATTTTTTTAGAAGTTAGTGCAAACGTTTGCACAAAAGGACAACTGACAGAGAACAGGTGAGGATAAAATGCCAGCAACGATTAAGGACATAGCCAAAAAAGTGGGAGTAAATCCGTCAACAGTATCACGAGTGATTAACGGAACAGCAAGTATTTCAGAGGAAACGAAGCAGAAAATTAAGGATGCTATGAGGGAACTGGATTATCACCCGAATAGTCTGGCAAGAAGTCTGGTAAATGGCAGTACTTTTACGATAGGATTGGTTATTGATGCCGGCAACAGTGATGCTTTTTCTAATGCATTTTTTATTCGAAGCGTATCAGCAATAGAGGCTGTAACGCAGCAGAGAGGCTTTAATTTGTTAATAACCAGTGATGCCGACAAAGAAAACAATACAGCTGTGAAGAACCTGGTTTTAGAGAAAAAAATAGATGGTATCATACTTCCTGTTTCCGCAGCAACGGATGAACTTATAGAGATTCTGCGTTACAATCATTTTCCGTTTATTGTTTTGGGAGAGCCTGATAATGTGCGGGAAGGTATTCACTGGATCGATATGGATAATAAGCAAGGTGCAGAAGATGCAGTGACCTATTTGTATCAGGCAGGGTATAAGAAGACTATTTTACTTGTTGAAAATAGAATTACCATGTTTGAAAGGAAGAGAATTCAAGGTTTTCAGTCTGCAATTGCTTTGATGAATAAAGATATAACAGAGAATTTTATTGTGGAATGTGGTACGGAGAGTATTCAGATAGGTGATGCATTAAAAAATTCATTCGATAAATGTGCAGATATTGACAGTATCATATGCACCAATAATGTAGTGGCTTATGAGACCT
>CABRZK010000404.1 GCA_902475415.1 uncultured Eubacterium sp. | reverse complement strand
CAGACACGGCATCTTACCTGTTAGGTAAGACATCTGAGACAGCAGACCATGTGATCGCAATTACGCGGGATGGTGAGATGTATCTGTCGATGAGTTTTGTCAAAGCGTATACAGATATTCATTATGAGTATTATAAAAATCCAAATCGTGTGGTGATTTCAGACCAGTGGGATGATGTGACTTATCAGAGCATTAAGAAAAAGACACAGATCCGGCAGAAAGGTGGTGTGAAGAGCCCGATTCTGGCAGAGGTGAAAAAAGGAGATCTGGTTACGGTACTGGAGACAACCGGATCCTGGAGTAAAGTGTGCAGTCAGGATGGATTTATCGGATATGTGAAATCAAATACAGTTGGCTCCGATCAGGATGTGTTGTATGACCATAACTTTACAGAACCGGTATTTTCCCATATCAGCCGGGATGCACGGATTAATCTTGCATGGCACCAGGTAACCAATCAGTCCGCAAATGCAAATGTTGCAGATGTGCTTGGCAAGACAAAAGGTGTCAATGTCATCTCCCCGACCTGGTTTTATCTCAATGATAATCAGGGAGGAATTGCTTCTTTGTGCAATCAGGCGTATGTGACCTACTGCCATCAGCAGGGCGTGGAAGTATGGGGGCTGGTAAGCAATCTGGAAAATCAGGATGTGGATGATACCAGTGTATTCAGTGTGACTTCCAGCAGAGATAATCTGGTAAATAATCTGGTGGCTGAGGCAATCAAGTACGATCTGGATGGAATCAATCTGGATTTTGAGCTGCTTCCGGCAGAGGCGGCAGACGGCTATCTGGAGTTTATCCGGGAACTTTCTATTAAATGTAAAAATAATGATCTGGTACTGTCTGTGGATGATTATGTACCGGCATCTTACAATGCTTATTATGACCGTGCAGAGCAGGCGGTATTTGCAGACTATGTGGTAGTCATGGCATATGATGAGCATTATAATGGTTCCGATGAAGGTTCCGTGGCATCCATAGGATATGTTAAGAAAGGTATTGCGGATACCCTGGAAGAAGTACCGGCAGAGCAGATCATTCTTGGTATTCCATTTTACACCAGAGTATGGGAACTGACACCGGTGGATGCTGCAAACCCGACCGATGATGAACAGGCAAATGAGAGAGGCTATACGATCAGCAGTGAGGCAGTAAGCATGAGTGAAGTGGATGCCCGTGTGGCTGCCAATGGGGTGAACCTGGAGTGGCAGGATGATTGCGGACAGTATTATGCCGAATATCAGCTGGATGGAAAAACCTATAAAATCTGGGTGGAAGATCAGAAATCTATTACAGAAAAACTTGGCGTAATGACCGATAATAATCTGGCTGGTGCGGCATTCTGGAAACTCGGATATGAAAAAAATACAATCTGGGATACGATCTCAGAGATTATGAAGAAATAAGTATAAAAGCAAAAACACCCGAATACATTGTAAGTGAGAACTACATGTATCCGGGTGTTTTTTTGAAGAAAAAATTCAGTGTGATCACAGTGCTTGCAGTGCTTGTATCAGCGGGAGTGTATGTGTCTGCCTTCGGGCATACACCCTTTGCAGTAATGGCCAGAAAAGCACAGAAAACAGAATATACGGTATGTATTGACAGTGGGCACGGCGGAAATGATCCGGGTAAGATTGGCGTTGCCGGTACCAGAGAAAAGGAGATCAATCTGATTATTGCTTTAAAACTGAAGGAAAGTCTGGAAAAAGAAAAGATACAGGTGATTATGACACGCATGGATGACCGTAATCTGGCTCTTCCGGGTGCAGACAATGAAAAACGTTCCGATATGGAACAGCGGGTAAAAAGGATGGACGAAAAGCGTCCCGATGCGGTCATCAGCATTCATCAAAACAGCTATACAGACAGTTCTGCCAGAGGTGCCCAGGTGTTTTATTATGAAAGCTCAAAAGATGGCAGGAGACTGGCTGAAATTCTGCAGGAGACACTGATCCAGGAGGTGGATGCAAGTAATCACCGCATGGCAAAAGCGAATGCCAGCTATTATATTTTAAAACATACTAAGGCACCAACGGTCATCGTAGAGTGTGGATTCCTGTCAAATGCGGAAGAAGAGGCGCTTCTGAATACAGCGGACTATCAGAACCAAATTGTGAAGGCACTGACCG
>CABRZK010000403.1 GCA_902475415.1 uncultured Eubacterium sp. | reverse complement strand
CAGGACTTGGCTACGCAAGGGCCAGAGATTTGCTTGGGGAGGACTATCATGTTGTATCTGTGATCGGAGATGGTGCTCTGACAGGAGGACCGGCTTTTGAGGCATTAAATAATGCAGCAGAACTGCGTACAAATATGATTATTGTCCTGAACGATAATAAAATGTCTATTTCAGAAAATGTGGGAGGTTTATCACAACATCTTGCATCTTTGCGTACGGCAGAGGCATATCAGGAATTTAAGTCAGGTGTACACAGCTCACTGGAGCGGTTACCATATGGGGAACGAGTGGTTCGCAGAATCAGAAAAACCAAGAGCAGTTTAAAACAGTTGCTGATTCCGGGCATGATTTTTGAAAACATGGGAATTACCTATCTCGGACCGGTGGATGGGCACAATCTGACCGATATGGTACGCATTTTACGTGAAGCCAAAAAAGTCAACGGAGCAGTTGTGGTCCATGTACAGACAGAAAAAGGTCGTGGCTATCAGCCGGCAGAAGAACATCCGGATCGTTTTCATGGTACCGGACCTTTTGATATACCAAGTGGACAGCCACTTGTAAAAAAAGAAAAAGCAAATTATACCGATGTATTTTCCACTGTTATCTGCAAGATTGCTGCAAAAGATGATTCGGTGGTTGCAATTACAGCAGCAATGGCAGATGGAACCGGATTAAAACGGTTTCGTGCAGAATATCCGGCTCGTTTTTTTGATGTGGGTATCGCAGAAGGACATGCGGTTACTTTTGCAGCAGGACTTGCAGCAGCGGGACTTCATCCGGTATTTGCTGTATATTCTTCTTTTCTGCAAAGGGGATTTGACCAGATTGTACATGATGTCTGCATGCAAAATCTTCCGGTGGTGTTTGCCATTGACCGTGCAGGTCTGGTTGGCGCGGATGGTGAGACACATCAGGGTGTGTTTGACCTGTCATATCTTGGCATGATTCCGAATATGACAATCCTGGCGCCGAAAAATAAATGGGAGCTTGCAGATATGTTGCGTTTTGCGTTTCGACAGGATGGGCCGGTAGCCTTGCGTTATCCACGTGGACAGGCATATGATGGATTGAAGGAGCATCGGGCGCCCATTATCTATGGAACAAGTGAGTGGATCTGTGAAGAACGGCAGATTGCTATTTTCGCTGTTGGAAATATGGTAGAAGAAGCAGTGAAAGTACATGAATTATTGCATGAGCAGGGGTATGACTGTTCCCTGATCAATGTTCGTTTTGTCAAACCACTGGATCATGATGCGTTAAGAAAAGCGGCAGAAGAACATTTGCTTGTTGTAACGATGGAAGAAAATATTTTGCGAGGCGGTTTTGGTTATGCGGTGGCGGCTTATTTAAGTGCAGAGAATGAGAACGTAAAAGTGCTTCACTTTGGCATTGATGATCAGTTTGTAGAGCATGGAACAGTTTCACAGTTACATGCACGTATCGGATTGGATGCTGCAAGTATGGCAGAGAAGATTATTGATACCTATCGCAAACTATAAGTAAAGATAAAAGTAACGATATGCTGACAGGCAGCATTTTGATATAGAAAAGGAACAAATCTGATATGAAAGAAAGACTGGATGTATTACTTGTAAAACGAAATCTGGCACCTTCCAGAGAAAAAGCAAAAGCTATGATTATGGAAGGAAACGTATTTGTAAATAATCAGAGAGAAGATAAATCAGGATCTTCTTTTGATGAAAATGTACCGATTGAAATTCACGGAAGTACCTTGAAATATGTCAGCCGTGGTGGTCTGAAACTGGAAAAGGCAATGAATGAATTTAACCTGACTCTGGATGGCGATATCTGTATGGATATCGGGGCTTCCACCGGTGGATTTACAGACTGTATGCTTCAGAATGGAGCATCAAAAGTATATTCTGTGGATGTCGGATATGGTCAGTTTGCATGGAAACTGCGCCAGGATCCCCGTGTTGTATGTATGGAAAAGACCAATATCCGGTATGTAACTCCGGAAGATATTGATGATGCACTTGATTTTGCATCTGTGGATGTATCTTTTATATCTCTGACAAAGATTCTGGAACCGGCAAGAAGCCTGCTCAAAGAGAATGGACAGATGGTATGTCTGATCAAACCGCAGTTTGAAGCAGGAAGAGAAAAAGTTGGGAAAA
>CABRZK010000402.1 GCA_902475415.1 uncultured Eubacterium sp. | reverse complement strand
ATGGATACAGTTTGGAGCATCATCTTGCCCGGTGCCGTTTCCACCTTTCCAGTCTTTATTATGAAAAAGGGGTTCGACGGTATTCCCGTTTCCGTTCTGGAAGCAGCCGAACTGGATGGTGCCGGGGCCATTACAACCTATATAAGAATTGGTCTTCCGCTTGGAATCCCTGGCATCCTGTCCGCATTGCTTTTATCTTTTATTGAAGCCTGGAATGCAATTGAACAACCGCTGGTGTTTTTGAAGAGCCAAAACCTTTGGCCCATGTCCCTGTTCCTCGCCAATATTACACAGGATGACATTGGAATTGCTATGGTGGCCAGTGTGTTTATGTTATTGCCCGTAATTCTGATCTTTCTGTTTGGGCAGAGATATTTGATTTTGGGAATCCAATCAAGTGGAGTAAAGGAGTGAACCGGATTTGAAATCAAGTCCAAAACAAACGGATTATCCTATTTACAGTGAGGGCAAGCTGTCCGAGCGCAAACAATTGTTCCACCTTTCACTTCGGAATCGCCTTCCCGCTCTGCGTCAGACTCCGATTTCGGAATCCGATACTGACTCACAGAACGATGAACGTCAAGCATTAAAAAGAATTGTCGTATTTTTTGCTGTCATGTTGATTCTGACTTTGGTTGCTAGGGGAACCAGCAGTGCAATTCGGCCAGTTGTAACTACACAGCAGGCAAAAGCTGGAACAATTAGTCAAAGCGTTCAGTCGTCCGGCTCTATCACAGCATCCAGTGTGCTTTCGGTATCCTTGCCTGAGGGCATCGTGCTCGACAACATTTTGGTAAAAGAAGGGCAGTCTGTCGTAGAGGGGCAAACACTTGCAACCTGTGACGTGGATGAACTTGCGACAAAGCTGGATCGCGCCAAGGCTTCTTTGCAGAAAAGTAAGGCGGAGTATAACCAACTTTTATCAAACGCAGTGCTGGATGATACGAGTGTTGCACGAACCCAGCAGGCTTTGCTCCGTGCCTATGAAGCAGATCAGAAAGCCTACGAGGAATTAGAAAAATTGCGAGCATCGGAAAATCCGGACCCGGAAGCAATCAGCACTGCTGAGCAAGCTGCCGATGATGCACATTGGGCAGCACAGCAGGCTGAGTATGATCGTAACAGTGCTTTAGCCTCCTATCAGGAGATGCAAAGACAGAACAATCTTTCTGCGCAGGTGAATCAGGCTTCCGCCGAAGATGTTGCCCTTGACATTAAGGATACACAAGCGGAAATTGAACAGTTGGAACAGCTTGTGAATCAGCAAGGAGTGATCTCCTCGCCCTTCTCAGGCGTTATTTCAAACGTCGAGGCCGAAGTTGGAACGGAAAGTACTCAAACATTCTGCACTATTTACGATACTTCAAAGGGATATCTTTTTGCTTGCGAACTCCCTGCTGCTCAGGCCAGTGATTGTCAAACCGGATTATCTGCTGTTATAAAGCAGGGGGACCAGACTGAGACTGCTGCAATTACCGCGATTTCTGAAAATGCAGAGAATGATACAGTAGACATCACCATTCAATTAACCGCTACCGATTGGAAAGTTGGTCCTGCGGATGCAGAAATTGTTCTCAGTGAACAAGATTATGATCTTTGCCTGCCTAACACTGCAATCCATCAAGACAATCAAGGAGATTTTGTTTTCGCTGTTGAAGAAAAAAATACGGTTTTAGGCACCCAAAATGTTTTGGTTCGCATTCCAGTCACTGTTTTGGAGGTAGGTCAATCACAAACTTCCATCGAAGGAGCCATTTCGCCAGAAGACTCTATCGTTGTGCAAAGCACTCGTTCCCCTGAGGCAGGTTCTAAAGTGCGGGTGAAAAATGAAAATGCGTAAAGTATACAAAATCATGTTGCTTGCCGTCTTATTGTCGGTAGCACTATTTTGCCTTACAGGTGCTTATCGAGCAGCAGATCAAATACAGACAGCGTATGCGCCGTATAGCTTTCGATACAAGGAGGCATTTTCGTCTGATCAAATTCAATCAGCCCATAGGTTTCAAGCTGGTGAGGATGGCACACAGTATGCGATGACTCTCTGGAATGAAACAAAAGAAGTGCTGAAAACAGATTTGCACAGTATCGATGCGCAGGTGGTTTTTTATTCCGGCGATGCAGCAATTGTTTTTCCTGCCGTTTATAT
>CABRZK010000401.1 GCA_902475415.1 uncultured Eubacterium sp. | reverse complement strand
GAGAATCTCTGCATAAGCGTGGATATCGTGTATTGAGCAGTAAAGCACCGATCACTGAGACACTGGCAGCAGCTATGATTATGCTGACACCTTGGAAGGCAGATCGCATTCTGGTGGATCCGTTCTGCGGAAGTGGTACGATTCCGATTGAAGCAGCCATGATCGCAGCAAATATTGCACCGGGAATGTCCCGTACCTTTATGGCACAGACATGGAATAATCTGATTCCGATGCAGTTGTGGAATGACAGCTTTGAAGAAGCAAAAGAGCTGGTCAATACAGAAATCGAGACAAATATTCAGGGATATGACATTGATGGTGAAATCATCCGGGCAGCCCGTGATAATGCAAAACGTGCCGGTGTGGATCATCTGATTCATTTTCAGCAGCGACCGGTCAGCGAGTTGAAAAATCCAAAAAAATATGGGTTTGTCATCACGAATCCACCATATGGGGAGCGTCTGGAAGAAAAAGAAGCTCTGCCGAAACTTTATCATGAAATAGGACAGGCTTTTGCGGGACTGGACAGCTGGTCAGAGTATCTGATCACTTCTTATGAAGATACGGAGCGTTGCATCGGAAAGAAAGCGGATAAGAAACGAAAAATATATAACGGAATGCTGAAGACAAATCTGTATCAGTATATCGGACCGAAACCGCCAAGAAGAAACAGACCGGAGAATCAGGCTTGAAACCATCAGAAGGAAACCGGCTGGAAAATGAAGATCGTCTCACTGGCGGGTACGGTTTTTTCGAGTGAATGACAAAAGAATGTGATTTTTCAAAAAAGGACAGATAAGATGAAACAGAGAATTATATTTGCGACAGGAAATAAAAATAAAATGCGTGAAATTCATGAGATTCTGGGTGATCTGGGATGGGAGATTCTTTCCATGAAAGAAGCCGGAATTGATGTGGACATCGTGGAAGACGGAACGACATTTGAAGAAAACGCACTGATCAAAGCAAAAGCAGTTGCGGCACATTGTAACGATATTGTACTGGCAGATGATTCCGGATTGGAGATTGATTATCTGAATAAAGAACCAGGAATTTACTCGGCACGTTATGCAGGGGAAGATACATCTTATGATATTAAAAATCAGATGCTTCTGGACCGTCTGCAGGGCGTACCAAAGGAGAAACGTATCGCACGGTTTGTATGTGCGATTGCAGCCGTTGTACCGGGGCATGAGCCGATTGTAGTGCGTGGAACCATCGAAGGATATATCGGAGATAAACCGGCAGGAGAAAACGGTTTTGGCTACGATCCGATCTTCTATGTACCGGATCTGGATTGTTCTACCGCTGAACTGTCACCGGAAGATAAAAATGCAAGAAGTCATCGTGGAAACGCATTACGTGCAATGCGTGAGGAATTAAAGAAATATATTTCATAAGTAATAAGACAAGAATGGAGAACATATGAAAGTACTGATCGTGAGTGATACACATGGAAGGCATGCAGGGATAGAAGAAGCAATTGAGCGGGAATATCCGTTTCAGAAACTGATTCATCTTGGGGATGCGGAAGGATACGAAGACTATATCGCAGATCTGGCGGAATGTCCGATTGAGATCGTTTCCGGAAATAATGACTTTTTTTCAGATTTACCGGATGAAAAAATTGTAGTTATCGATGATTTCCGTGCTCTGATCACGCATGGTCATATGTATGGAGTATCCATGGGCTATCAGGGAATTCGGGAAGAAGGACTTTCCCGTGGCGTGGATGCTGTGATGTTTGGACATACTCATCGTCCACTTCTGGAGGAAGATGATGATATTATCTTATTGAATCCGGGCAGTTTATCATATCCCCGGCAGAAAGGACGGCAGCGTTCCTATATTGTAATGGAAAAAGAAAAAGGAAAAAAGCCGACCTTCGAGATAAAATATTTGGATGATTAATGATAAAAAAATTATTAAAGTTGAAAAAAATGAGAAAATAGCAAAAGAATGAAGTCCCGGGAAGCCGCGAAAACAGTGGCTTTCCGGGCTCTGCAACATCTTTTTTGAAAAAAATAAAAAAAGTTGAAAAAAGTTGTTGACAAAATGCGGCACTTGCCATATAATAATTCTTGCGTCGCGGGTAAGAAAACAAAACACAACAGCGATGCAGCAGATAAATACGGGGTGTGGCTCAGCTTGGCTAG
>CABRZK010000400.1 GCA_902475415.1 uncultured Eubacterium sp. | reverse complement strand
CGTGATCTCGACATGCCTTTAAAGGAAATTCAAACTTATATATCACAGCGAAACCCGGAACTTTTTCAACAAATTTTTCTTGAAAGAGAAAGTCAGATTACACAACAGATAAAAAAACTACAGGCTATGAAAAAATGGATGCAGCAGCAACGGAAGAAGATAAAAATTGCCGAACAAACCGATTTTTCCATGATCGAAATAAATACCTATCCACAATATTATTACCTTTATAAAAAAGCAGATCCATCTTCCACCCAGTCATTTTCAAAAAAACTCAATGAATTAATTACGCAGCTGCAAAAGAACAATCCTTATCTGGATTACGACATTGCTTATTTTCAGTACAGTAAAAATGTGGAACATGGCATTTACGATGCTTATGATAACGTTGCACTGCTCATGACACAGAAACCTGCAATCAAAAACTGCCAGATACTTCCCTCCGGAAAATATCTGACAGCTTATCACATCGGTCACTGGAATACGATTGGTGAGACTTACGAAAGAATATTAAATTATAAAAAGGAGCGTCACCTGAAAACCAGTGAGCTGTATATCGAATATGATGTGGTAAATAGTTTTATTGAAAAAAATACAGATGACTTTGTAACCCAGATTGAAGTTGAAATTATAGGCTAAGGATTACTCAGACATAACTCTGCTCTACTTTGATCACACAGCGATAGCGCGGATTCCATTCTGTCACACGTTTCTGCAGATAGGATTTAATCTCGCTGTCGCTCTTTTTGAATCCGGCCGGTCTGACACAGTCAAAAATTACATTGCTTGATTCAGCCCCCGGGACGAGACGTACTTCATGAATGGAAAGCTGCTCATCAAACTCCTTTGCCGCCTTGCTGACAAACTCTCGGACTGCTGCCACTTCCTCATTTTCCTCCACAATCGGGTCATAATGAATCGTCAGAAGCATATGCTCTTCTTCCATAAAATCCCGTTCAATCTCATCCATAACTTCATGTGCTTCAATGACCGGTGTTTCCGCAGGGAATTCCACATGTACGGTAGCAAACAGATTGCCCGGACCATAATCATGGATCATCAGATCATGCACACCGATTACCCCCGGATACTGTTCAATTTTCTCTGTAATATGATTGACAAATTCTGCTGCCGGAACTTTTCCCAGTAATGGACTTAAAGTTTCTTTGATCAGACCGATACCACTGTACAGAATAAACACAGCCACACCGATACCAGCAATTCCATCAATAATATTCAGACCTGTAACTTTACCCAAAATCGTTGCCACTACAACCGCTGCTGTTGAAATTACGTCATTTCTGCTGTCTGCCGCGGTCGCGATCAGCGTATCCGACTCGATAATCGTACCGATTTTTTTGTTAAAAATGCTCATCCACAGTTTTACACCGATAGAAACCAGCAATACCACGATCATCAGCACATTGCAGTCCACCGGAGACGGATGAATCACTTTTAAAATACTTTCTTTTGCCAGAGACAGACCGATGGCCACGATAATAACACAGACCACAAGTCCGGCCAGATATTCATAACGGGCATGACCAAAAGGATGCTCCTCATCCGCTTCCTTCGAGCCAAGCTTAAATCCCAGAAGGCTGACAATATTGCTGGACGCATCACTTAAGTTGTTGATAGCATCTGCCGCAATCGCGATAGATCCGAACAACGTTCCCACAATATATTTTCCGACAAACAATAATACATTGCATAGAATACCCACAATACCTGCCAGATTGCCATATGCTAGACGTACTTTGCTGTCCTTCGTGTCTTGATTATTTTTTATAAATAGTTTTACCAGTAATTCTGTCATAAGATTCACATTCCTTTCCCATTAAGCTACATCATGTTGTCGACAGATATTTTTTATCCAATTGGATGTAAAGTTATTTAAGTCCTACTTATCTTCTGCTATGCTTACCATTTTTTTACATATCTTACAAAAGATATTTCTTTCTAACTCCCTATATACCAAGAAAAGCACCTCAGAAATTGCTCTGAGATGCTTTACCATTTATGTTATCTGCTTTAGAATAGCATATTCTTTTAGTGCAAAAAAGTCATCCATCTGGATGACTTTAAATGCGCCTTCAGGGATTCGAACCCTGGACAAATAGATTAAGAGTCTACTGCTCTACCAACTGAGCTAAAGGCGC
>CABRZK010000399.1 GCA_902475415.1 uncultured Eubacterium sp. | reverse complement strand
CCAAATTTATTTCCATGTTTGATTACTTCCGGTTCCTCTATGGAAATATCGCTCATGGTCGGTGACACTACTCCATACCCCGTACGTCCTACACTTTCCATGGCATCTGCAACCTGCGCATAAGCTTCTTTCCTGCCGGACAGTTCGCGGATCAGGCTGATCAGTTCATATTCACCATGAATTGGCACCCCCGCTAACTCGCTGATATTTTCATAATAATAACTAGCATCCACATCAAAACTGATCCTGGCTGTTCCTTTTGCCAGATCTGTCACCTCGACACGAATGGATGCTATTTCTTCCCGCTCCGGTACAAAGGAAACTCCAGCAATATCCTTCATCTGCTCTGCCTGTTGTAAAATCCTGCCTGCCTCAGTAATTGCAGCCTCTTTTACCTTATGTTTTACCGAAAGCATCTCCACCCATTTCGGCAGATAAAAATCCAGTTCAGCTACCGGAAATTCATACAATGCTTCCTGCAAAATCCTGCAGATATCTTCCTTTTTTAATTGCTCACAGTTCACCGGCAGCACCGAAACAACATATGTTTCCTGCAGTTTTTTTGCCAGTTTCTGCGTATCAGCACTATGCGGACGCTGTGTATTGAGCAAAACAACAAATGGTTTCCCAATTTTTTTCAATTCCTGCACCGTCCGCTCTTCTGCCGGAATGTAATTTTCTCTTGGAATTTCAGTAAAGCTTCCGTCTGTCGTCACAAGAATCCCGATTGTCGCATGTTCCCGAATCACACGTTCGGTTCCAATCTGTGCAGCTTTTGCAAACGGAATCTCATGATCAGACCAGGGGGTTTTTACCATTCGCTCATTTCCATCTTCCAGATGTCCGTTCACGCCATCAATCAGATATCCCACGCAGTCAATCAATTTTACATTTGCCGATACGTCTTCTTCCAGAATCACATTCACTGATTCACGCGGGATAAATTTCGGTTCCGTCGTCATAATGGTTTTTCCCTGGGCAGACTGCGGAAGCTCATCTACCGTTCGTTTTTTTGCCGCAGAATCCTCCATCTGTGGAAGCACCATCACATCCATAAAACGCTTGATAAATGTTGATTTACCGGTACGCACCGGTCCTACAATTCCCAGATAGATATCTCCACCCGTTCTGGCTGTAATATTCTGATAAACACTTGTATTTGTCATTGTCCATCCACTCCTCTTCATGCTTATGCATATGCAATCCGAAGTCAGTTTATGACAATGAAAATATATCCAGAATCTTCGCTACGATAACTGCCCAAAAAACACAATTCGGAATATTCAGCCTGTTTTTTCAAAGATTTCCAATTTATAACTTTTCAGAACACCGATAGCCCTATTTTTCCAGCAGATACTCTCCCAGAATCCGGATACCGTCTTCGATGCATCCATCGCAGCTACGCAGTACTTTTCCTGTATCTATTCCCTTTAATTCCCGACAGATGATGGAACCATTTTTCTGTTCAAAAACAGCTGCCAGATCACGCACTTTTTTCATTGTTTTTGCTTTTGTATCGCAGGCCTGCAGGTCACCGGAACTATTGGACAATCCAAGTGCCATAAACATTGCAGTCACTGCTCCACAGGTCTGCATCATACCGCCCATGCCAGCTCCAAATCCTTCTGAAATCCGAAATAAGGTTTCCTCATCCATCCCCAGCACATCTGCATAAGCACAGAGTACAATCTGTGCACAGTTATATCCTTTTACATGTTTTTCTTTAATCTCCGCCACGCGTTCCTCTATTGTTTTCATGTTATAACATCTCCTTTGTTCTGCAGCCTTCTTCCAGGCTCATTTTTTCATCCATGCAAGTGTATCCTTGTAAATAAATAACTTTGCATAAATAACCTGTATCGAAATTATAACATATTTTTATCTTTTTTTGCCAGAATCCATTGAATTTTCTCCGAGAAACTGTTACACTATAGTAACCCTTTTGATACTAAATTACTTTTTCAAACCAAATAAGATAATTTTTTAACAAACAGAAAGTTTCGGAGGTGAAATACATTACATGCAACAAACTGTCAATCCTTATCATTTTGTTACAAATTGTATATCTGGAAAGTGGAAAATGACAATTCTTCATCATATCCACCATTATGGAAAAATTCGTTTTAATGAGACCAAAAAGACACTTGGTGTCAGTGAGAAAGTTT